>JBDOLX010000028.1 GCA_039832905.1 Desulfurobacteriaceae bacterium
ATATATTTTTTTCTATAATGCAGCCTATAGATCCACAACCAGTTTCTAACGTTATAATAGAATCTCCAATCGTATACTGTTGTCGCTGAATAGTTAGTCTTTGTTTTGTGAATAGCGATACTATCTCTAACGTATAATCCCAAAAAACCACTCTTTGTTATTCTTAAGGTATATTCAACGTCGTCAGCCCATATAAAGAACTCTCTTAATGGTAATCCTACTCTTTCTATAACTTTTCTGTTAACTAGAAGAGAAACAAAAGATGCACTTTCCACTACTAGTACTTCTTTATCCTCATAAAAATTAAAGGGAATTCCATTGATAATGGGTTTTACGCTTGGAAGATTCATGAAGTGAGGGGTTCCATCTGTCCAAACTACTTTACTACATATAAACCCTATTTTTTTCTCATTTAAAATACTACTTTTTTCCTGCAACTTAAGAAGGGTTTCTTTCTCACTTACAGTGTCATCATCCATCAACCATAGCCAATCGTATCCTTTTTCATAAGCCCTTTTAACTCCTTCGTAGAAACCACCAGCACCACCAGTATTTTCATGCATACGAACATAGTGAAATCTGATAGACTGTCCATCTGTTAGATTTTTTAATTCAAATTCTTTTTCCCAAGGTTCGGTTAAATCCTTGGGAGGGAGTTTCTCTATATATCCTTTTTCTAAAAGCAACTCTGGGGTTCCATCGGTTGATGCATTGTCTATTAAGTAAATGGCTTGAACGGGTCTTGTCTGCTTACGTAAAGCATCTAAACATTCCATAAGAAGATTTTTTCTGTTATAAGTTACAACAACTGCACACACTGTATTTTTTTCTCTCATTTTCCTTTTCCGATAAATTGTTTCTCACATCCTTACAAAGATAAATTTTCAAGTTCTTCCACATCGAACAAAAAAAAGCTCTAATACTCTTTTACTTTCAGACACTAATCATCTATTTTTCTCTCTATAAAAGGATTCACAGAATCATACAAACCCAAGTCAACATTTCTATTCAATTTTTCCCTTAAGAAATTTTTTAATCTTGCAACCTCAAAAAGGTCCCTTTTTAAATTCTTAAGTTCCTCTACAATTTCCAATCTACTTTTTTTATTCACCATTTTTATGTAAACCCTTATGCAAGTTTCTCCTCAAATATCTCTAGTGCCCTTTTCACTACATCGTCCATATCATAGTAGCGATATTCCGCTAATCTTCCAACTAAGATAAGATTATCAAATTGCTTAGCAAGTTCTCTGTACTTATAATATCTTTCTCTATTTTCTTCAGTAAAGACTGGATAGTAAGGAATATCTCTTTCTACTCTATAAGTTTTGGGATATTCTCTAAGAATAACTGTTTTATTAGTTTCTACAGGATGAATATGTTTAAATTCTGTTATCCTTGTAAAGTCGTAATCATTGGGATAGTTAACAGTTGCTACTTCTTGAAAATATTCTGTTTCCAATGTTTCAAATTTTAAATCAAGTGAACGATACGGTAGTTCTCCAAGCTTATACTCAAACAATTCATCTATCATTCCTGTGAATATTACCTTTCCTTTAAATTCCTGTCCAAATAGATAGACTTTTTTGGTTTCTAAATCCACTTTCATAACTTCTTTGAAATCCGTGTTTAATAAAAGCTTTATGTTTGGATGAGAAAGCATTCTTTCAAAGATCTTTGTATAACCATCGACAGGAACAGCCTGATATCTATCATTAAAGTATCTGTCATCTCTTCCTACAAATACTGGTACTCTTGCAGTAACTTTGGGATCTATATCTTCAGGTTTCATTCCCCACTGCTTGGCAGTATAGTTTATAAACACTTTTTCATAAATGTATTCAGCAAGAAATTTGAGATCCTTTTCATTTTCTTTCTTAAGTTCAAGAATAGGTATTTTAGAGTTATAAGAAAACCTACTTAAAAGTTTTTCCTCTATTCTCTTTGCTAAAGAGTTAGGAAATACCATATGAAGAGTATTTAAATTAAAAGGAATTGGAACCTTTTTCCCATCAATGAATGCTAAAACTTTATGGTGGTATATATGCCAATTTGTAAAGTTAGAAAGGTAATCAAAAACTTCTTTGTAGTTTGTGTGGAAGAGGTGTGGTCCGTACTTATGAACTATTATCCCCTCTTTAGTCCTGTAGTCGTAGCAATTACCACCTATATGGTTCCTTTTTTCTATTACTAAAACTTTTTTATTCAGAACACTTGCAATTCTTTCTGCAATAACACTTCCAGCAAATCCTGAACCTACTACGATATAATCAAACATTATCTCACTCCAGCCAATGAGATAGATCTCTTTTTATTAATTCTTGCAGCCGTAATATATCTTCTTCATAGAGGTTCTTTAAATATTCTCTTGTTTCTGCTTTCATTTGTGGCTTTTCAAGATTTTTCTGGATCAATTTAGTCTGAATTTTTTGCCTTACATCTTTAGGAATCAAAGCTTTCACGAAAGGCTTAATAGCACTCTTCAAAAGATTAGGTTGTGTTAAAAAATGGTGCAAAAATCTATTTTTTGGAACACCAGAGACATTAAACTTCATTCCAATACTTATAGAAACAAACGAATCATCAACTTCTAAAAATCTGTATATATCTTGAACGACTATAAGAGGA
>JBDOLX010000029.1 GCA_039832905.1 Desulfurobacteriaceae bacterium
TTTCTGAAACTACTCATAAAAGAAGACTTTCTGCTTTAGGACCCGGTGGACTTTCAAGAGAACATGCTACTTTTGAGGTTAGAGACGTTCATCCATCTCATTACGGTAGAATTTGTCCTATTGAAACACCGGAAGGTCAAAATATTGGACTTGTTGTATCTCCAACTACTTACGCTCGTATCAATTGGCTTGGATTTCTAGAAACTCCTTATAGAAAAGTTGAAAATAGATATATAACTAATGAAGTTAAATATATGCAAGCTGATGAAGAGGAAAAATATATTATCGCCCAAGCTTCTGTGCCGCTTGATTCAAATGGAAAAATTGCAGCTGATACTGTAATGGCTCGTCACAAAGGAGAATTTAAGCTTGTTTTAGCAGATGAAGTTCAATATATGGACGTATCTCCAAAGCAAGTATTTTCTGTATCTTCCTCTTTAATTCCTTTCTTAGAGCATGATGATGCTAACCGTGCTCTTATGGGTTCCAACATGCAAAGACAGGCGGTTCCACTCATTACAACTGACTCCCCTATTGTTGGAACTGGAATGGAAGAGCACGTTGCAAGATACTCTCGCTGGGCTGTAACTGCAAAAAGAAGTGGAGTAGTAGAGTATGTTTCTGCAGATAAGATTATTATTAAAGCGGATGAAAATGAAAAAACGGATTCTGAAATAGATACTGGATTTGACGTATATCATCTTTTTAAATTTCAAAAATCTAATCAAAAGACATGTATAAACCAAAAACCAATTGTTAAGAAAGGACAAAGAGTAGAAAAAGGACAAGTAATTGCAGATGGACACTCTATGCAAGAAGGTGAGCTTGCTTTAGGTAAAAATGTTTTAGTTGCTTTTATGCCTTGGAGAGGATATAACTTTGAGGACGCTATTTTAGTTTCTGAGCGTCTTTTAAAAGACGACGTTTATACTTCTATTCATATAGAAGAAGTAGAAACTCAAGTGATAGAAACAAAACTTGGAAAAGAAGAAATTACAAGAGATATTCCAAATGTTCCTGAGGAAAAACTTAGACATTTAGATGAGTCTGGTATCGTAACTATTGGAACTTACGTAAAACCAGGGGATATTTTAGTTGGTAAAGTAGCTCCAAAGGGAGAGGAAGTTTTAACCCCTGAAGAAAAACTTTTACAAGCTATTTTTGGGGAAAAAGCTAAAAGCGTTAAAAATGTATCCTTAAAGTGTCCTCATGGAGTAGAAGGAGTAGTTATAGACGTAAAAATTATTTCCAGAAAAGGAGAAAATAAAGATATTCGTTCTCGTCTTTTAGAACAAGAGGAAAGAAAGAAATTAGATAAAGCTAAACAAGAGGAACTTGCTTTAATTAGAAAAGAAAGGGACAGAAAAGTTATTGAACTTATTACTGGAAAAACTTTATCTAGCGATGTTGAAATAAAAGGAGAGCTTGTAGCAAAGACTGGTGAAACTATAACTAAAGAACTTGCTGAAAAAATAGTTTTAGAAATTATCAAAAAACCTTCTTTAATTGCAGATGAAGAAACTGCAAAGGAAATTAGAAAGATAAGACTTAAGGCAATTGACCAAATGGCTTTAATTGAAAATATTTATCAAGAAAAGAAAGAGGCTTTAGAAAGAGGGCATGATTTACCGGCCGGAGTAAATAAAGTTATCAAAATATACATTGCTCAAAAACGTAAGCTTACCGTTGGAGATAAGATGGCCGGTCGTCACGGAAACAAAGGGGTTATCTCGAGAGTAGCTCCTGTAGAAGATATGCCATTTATGGAGGATGGAACTCCAGTAGATATGGTATTAAATCCCCTTGGAGTTCCTTCTCGTATGAACGTAGGACAACTTTTTGAAACTATGCTTGGTTATGCAGGTAAAAAACTCGGAGAAAAAATA
>JBDOLX010000030.1:0-21640 GCA_039832905.1 Desulfurobacteriaceae bacterium
ATAAAGAGACCTTCTTGTAGGCTCAAGTTCCGCAATTATCTCCATTGTTCTAACCTTTGGAGCACCAGTAATCGTTCCACCGGGAAAAACTGCTTTAATAAGGTCTATACTATCCATTCCTTCTTTTAATTCTCCTTTAACATTTGAAACTATGTGCATAACGTGTGAGTATTCTTCTTTAACCATTAGTTCATCAACCTCTACAGTTCCAAACCTACATACTCTTCCAAGGTCATTCCTTTCAAGGTCAACAAGCATTATGTGTTCAGCCCTCTCTTTTTCTGAGAGGAAAAGTTCCTTTTCTAAAGCTTCGTTTTCCTTTTCATTTTTCCCTCTTCTTCTTGTTCCAGCTATTGGACGGGTTTCAACAAAGTTCCCATGTCTTCTTATCAATCTTTCTGGAGAGCAGGAAACAGCTTTAAATTCGCTAAAGTCAAAGAAGAATGAAAAAGGAGAAGGATTTATTTTTCTGAGTTTCTCGTATAAAGCTAAATAATCTCCTTTAAAGTTTATGTCTATTCTTTGGGAAAAGTTTACTTGAAAAGTATCTCCTGAGGCTATGTATTCTTTTATCTTTTCTACAGCAGAGAAGAAGTAGTTCTTTGTCATATTAAACTTTGAAATAGAAGCGGAAAAAGTTCCTTTAATAGTTGTTTTTTCTTCCTCTATTTTTGGAATTTCTGAAAAAGATACAATCCAAAGTTTCTTTTCTACATTATCGAATATTAAGGTTATTTCTGGAAGAAAGAAATAGATGTCAGGAAGTCCGATATCGTCTAGTTGGCTGTTTTCTATCTTTTCTATATATCTATTGGCATCGTAAGAAATAAAACCGTAAATACCAAATGGTAAATTGTCTATTCTGTATTTGAACGATAACGTATTTAGAAAAGTTCTTAGCTTTTCAAACCCATTTGGGTCGTCTTTCACCGTAAGCTCTTCTTTTACTCCAATTGCTATCACAGAATAGCGTCCTGTTTTCTTATTGACCGATGCTGAGTCTAAAAAAAGTCTAACGGGATAACCTTTCAGTTTTAAAAATTTAAAAGCCTCGTAGGGAGATAAAAATTTACCCTTTTCTACTCTCAACTTCTCACTCCATTTAAGGATAGAGTTTATGAAAAAGAATATATGCTATCATTCCAATTTACAAAGCTAAGGAGGAGCTGATGAAACTTTCAGGTGCTGAAATACTCCTTGAGGCATTGAGACTTGAAGGTGTAGAGAAGATTTTTGGATATCCAGGCGGAGCTGTTTTAGATATATACGATAGACTTCCTTTTACAAACCTACAACACTACTTAACAAGGCACGAGCAGGGAGCTGCCCACGCTGCTGATGGTTATGCGAGAGTAACAGGAAAAGTTGGTGTCTGCTTTGCCACTTCTGGTCCCGGAGCAACAAATCTTGTTACCGGTTTGGCTACTGCTCAGATAGACTCTGTTCCTGTTGTAGCTTTTACAGGAAACGTTCCAACCTTTATGATAGGAAACGATGCTTTTCAGGAAGTAGATACTGTTGGAGTAACAAGACCTATAACAAAACATAACTTTTTAGTCAAAGATGTTAAAGACTTAGCCGATACCGTGAAGAAAGCTTTCTACATTGCTAAAACAGGTAGACCTGGTGTCGTTCTTGTTGACCTTCCAAAGGATGTAACAAGAGAAATTGCAGACTTTTTTGAAGAAGAATATAAAGCCCCTCCACAGATAAGGAGCTATAAGCCTGTTTTAAAAGGACATCCAGGGCAGATAAAAAAAGCTGCAAAAGCTATTGCATCCGCTGAAAGACCAGTTCTTTACATTGGAGGAGGCGTAGTTTCTTCTGGAGCTTCCGATCTTGTCGTAAAACTTGCCGAAGTAGCTCAAATTCCAATGGTTGCTACCTTAATGGGACTTACTGCTGTTCCGGGGAAACATCCACAGTTCTTTGGAATGCTTGGAATGCACGGAACATACGCAGCCAATATGGCTGTATCTGAATGTGATCTTCTCATAGCCATTGGAGCAAGGTTCGACGATAGAGTTACTGGAAAACTCAGTGAGTTTGCAAAGAATGCAAAGGTAATTCATATAGATGTAGATAGTGCAGAGATTGGAAAGAATAAACCGGTTGACATTCCTATTGTTGGAGATGCAAAGCTTATTTTAGAGGAACTCCTTCCAGAAGTGGAAAAACAGGTTTCTAAAAATAGAGAATTCTTAGTCTCCCGTGAAAAGTGGCTTATGAAGATAAGAAGTTGGGCGGATAGATACCCTCTTTACTATGAACCAAATGATAGGGTAATAAAACCTCAGTTTGTTATAGAAAAAATTTGTGAAGTAACAAATGGTGATGCAATTATCACAACGGATGTTGGACAGCACCAAATGTGGGTTGCTCAATATTATAAGTTCCGTTTCCCAAGACAGCTTGTAACTTCTGGCGGACTTGGTACTATGGGATTTGGTGTTCCTGCAGCGATTGGGGCAAAAGTTGGTAGACCTGATAAAATCGTCTTCTGTGTTTCTGGAGATGGAAGTTTCCAGATGAATATGCAGGAGATAGTTACTGCTGTTCAATACAGCATTCCTATAAAGGTGGCAATAATAAACAACGGCTTCCTTGGTATGGTAAGACAGTGGCAAGGAATCTTCTACAATAAAAACTATTCTCAGGTTCATATGGACGTTCAACCAGACTTTGTAAAGCTTGTAGAAGCGATGGGTGGAGTAGGATTTAGAGTAGAGAGACCGCAAGATGTAGAGAAAGTTCTTAAGGAAGCCATGACAATTAACGATAGACCTGTAGTAATAGACTTTGTTGTTGATAGAGAAGAAGACGTATTCCCGATGGTTCCTCCTGGTGGATCATTAAAGGAGATGATACTACCAAAGTATGGCAAGAAGAGTTTAGAAAAAGCTGTTTAAGAGGCAAAGATGGAAAAGAAGGAATACAGAAAACACGTTATAAGCGTTCTTGTTGAAAATCAGCCGGGAGCTTTAGCAAGGATAATAGAACTTTTTAGCTCAAGAGGATACAACATAGAAAGTTTAAATGTTGGACAAACGGAAGACCCGACGATTTCAAGAATTACTATGGTAGCCAAAGGGGACGAGCACACTATAGAACAGATAGTAAAGCAATTAAGAAGACTGATTGATGTATTCAAAGTTAGAAACCTCACAGATAAGAAAAAACTGGACAGAGAATTGCTTATAGTAAGACTCAACGTTGAAACTGCGGAAAAGAAAGAAGAGGTTAAGAGGCTTGTGGATATATTTGGAGCGCAAATTGTTGATGTTTCCCAAGATACTTATACAGTTGAGTTAACAGGAGATGAAGATCAAATAGATGCGTTCTTGCAACTTATTAAACCTCTTGGTATTAGGGAGATGGCAAGAACAGGAAGAGTCGCTATGGTTAGAGCATTACAAGGAGATACTTTTGAAGATAAACATTAAATGTTAAGGAGGTAATAGAATGGCAAAGGTGTACTACGATGAAGATGCAAGCCTTGAGTATTTGAAAGACAAAACAGTAGCTATTCTTGGTTATGGAAGTCAAGGACACGCTCATGCTCTCAATTTAAGAGATAGCGGTATAAACGTTGTTATCGGTTTAAGACCAGGAAAATCTGCTGAAAAAGCAAAAGCTGATGGATTTGAAGTTCTTACACCAGATGAAGCTGCAAAGAAAGCAGACGTTATTATGTTCCTTCTTCCAGACCCTGTTCAAAAGAAAGTTTACGAAGAGGCTGTAAAACCAAACCTAAGAGAAGGAATGGCACTTGCATTTGCTCACGGATTTAACATCCACTTTAACCAAATTGTTCCTCCTCAAGATGTTGACGTTTTCATGGTAGCTCCAAAAGGTCCAGGACACCTTGTTAGATGGACATACCTTGAGGGTGCTGGAGTTCCAGCTCTTGTTGCAGTTCATCAAGATGCCACTGGAAAAGCAAAAGAGATAGCTCTTGCTTACGCTAAAGGTATTGGTTCCACAAGAGCTGGTGTTATTGAAACAACCTTTAAAGAAGAGACAGAAACAGATCTTTTTGGTGAACAGGCTGTCTTGTGTGGTGGGGCAGCAGCTCTTGTAAAGGCTGGATTTGAAACCTTAGTTGAAGCTGGATATCAGCCTGAGGTTGCTTACTTTGAGTGCCTCCATGAATTAAAACTTATCGTTGACCTTATGTATCGACACGGTCTTGCAGGAATGAGATACTCCATTTCCGATACAGCAGAATACGGTGATTACACAAGAGGACCAAGAGTTATAGATGAGAGAGTTAAGGAAAATATGAAAAAGATTCTAAAAGAAATTCAAACTGGTGAATTTGCAAGAGAGTTTGTTCTTGAAGCTCAGGCTGGATACCCTGTTCTTAACGCCCATAGAAGAATAGAGGCTGAACATCCAATTGAAAAAGTTGGTAAGAAACTTCGTGAAATGATGCCATTCTTAAAGGAACAAAAGAAAGAGCTTAAGTAGCTATTTTGAGGGGGATTATTCCCCCTCTTTAAACTCTTTTGCTGCAAGTTCTTTAGACTTAATTTCAAATTCTTTAGCTAGAACGTTCAATCCTTTCTTTTCAAGGTCTCTTGAAAGTTCTTCATAGATGGCAGATGCAGCTAAGTATCTACCAAGTTTTTCTAAACTTTCGGCTACAGCTTTTTTAACAAAAGTATCTTCAGTATTTTTTCCTATGTAAGGAATTCCAATATCTAGAACTTTCTCGTAGTCTCCTTCCTCAAGGAGTTTTGCTATGAACTTGTGAATATCTTCACTTTTGGGTTCTAAGGGGTTCCTTCTATTCCTTAAAATTATAAAAACTCCTGGAATGGAAGCTAGACCTAACAAAATAGCTAAAGACATGGCTAAAGAGAGAAAGAACTTTCCGTTGAAGAAGCTTTCTTTCTGATCAGGACTAGAAGATGTTGGAGGAGAGAGGTTAGTAGGAATTTCAAACTTTTCTACTTTAGAAAATTTTTCGGTTTCATTGTTATCTTCACTAAAGTTACCTGAAATTTCTTCTTCCTTTTCAACTGAAATTGATTTGTTGCTATCACTGTTTGTCTTATTCTCTTCACTTGCATAAGGTTCATTTTCACTATCCATAACAAGTTTTCTAAACTCCTCAGATTGAGGAACTGTTTCCTCTTCCTCTAATGAAACCGAAATTTGAGGTTTTAATTCTGTATCTGTACTTGATTCCTTTTTTTCTACCTCTTCCTTTTTCATAGATGACGCGAAAGTAATATCTTTAGGTGTGAAACGAATTCTTGTTATGTAAAAGTCTTTCGTTCTTTTAGCTATAACTTCCTTAGCAAACTCCTTAGCCTCTTTTAAAGATTTAAAAAAGCCCACTCTTACTTTGTACCTTCCATCTCTAAAGCTTATTCTTGCAAAAGGTAGATCTTTAAATTTTTCAAGTCTTTCCTTTGCTTTTTCAATATCGGTAACAGATCCAACCTGAATGATGTAAACAGTTTTTCCTTCTTTAGGAACCTCCTTTAACATTCCAAAAGCAGAAGAAATGGTGAAAAGAAAAAGTGCTAAGAAGTTAAAAACTACCCTCACCTCTTTATCTCCTTTTTAATAGATTTTACCTCCAATTCTAAATCATGGATAATATCTAGCATTTCCTTTAGATATTCCATTATAGGATCTGGAAGTTTTCCGTGTTCAAGATCTATTTTCGTTGGTTTCACTCCATCTCTTTTTACAACTTTTCCAGGAATACCAACAACAGTTGAGTTAGGAGGAACATCCTTTATAACAACAGAATTAGCTCCTATCTTACAGTTATCCCCTATCTTTATAGGTCCTAGTATCTTAGCTCCAGCCCCAATTACAACGTTATTTCCTATGGTAGGATGTCTTTTTCCTTTCTTCGTACTTGTTCCCCCCAAAGTGACTTGATGGTATATGGTTACATTATCTCCTATTTCTGCCGTTTCTCCAATAACTACTCCCATTCCATGGTCGATGAAGAATCTTCTCCCTATCTTAGCTCCCGGATGGATTTCGATACCTGTAAACCATCTTGATATATGTGAAATTATTCTAGCGAGTAATCTGAAGTTACGATTCCACAACCAGTGAGCAACTCTGTGTAGCCAGATTGCGTGTAATCCCGGATAGCAGAGAAGAACCTCTAAGACACTTCTAGCGGCTGGATCCCTTTCAAAGACAACTTCTATATCTTCTTTTATTCTTTTGAACATTTTTTCTCCCGAAAGAATTTTTTCATGATAAAATATGAATGAAACAAAGGGAGGTCCTAATGAACGATAAATGTGAAAAGCGTTATGAGAAGTATAACGAATATGCAAAGATTTTTGAAATCTTGTCAAGCCCTATAAGAATAGGCATCATCGTTTCCTTAGCCAAAGGACCAAAAAAACCTAAAGAAATAAGAGAAATGCTTGGAGTTCCTCAACCTTTATTATCCCAACATGCTAGCATCTTGAGAGAGATGGGAATAATAGAGAAAGTTGATAGGTTCAATGTTAAATCTCCCTGTAGGTTGAAAGACGAATCCGTTTTAAACATTTTAAAAGCTGCAGGTATAAACATTGATTAGAGTTTTCTCATCTTATTTTAAGCATACTTAAAGCGATTAAAGCTAAAATAATAGAGATAATCCAAAACCTTACAGTTATTTTAGGTTCTTCCCATCCCATTTTCTCAAAGTGGTGATGGAGAGGGGCCATCTTGAAAATTCTTTTCCCTTCTCCATATTTTTTCTTTGTATATTTGAAATAATACCTTTGAATGATTACAGAAAGCGTCTCAAGGACAAAAACTCCTCCAGCGATAGCTAAGATAAATTCTCCTTTTATTATTATAGCTATTAAACCAAGAAGTGATCCCAAAGAGAGTGAACCAACATCTCCCATAAAAACTTCTGCAGGATAAGTATTAAACCACAGGAAAACTAATGATGCTCCGATTACAGCTGCACATACTATTGCCAGTTCTCCAGCTCCAGGAATGTAAGGAAAATGTAAATAAGCGGCAAGCTTTACATTTCCTACTACGTAAGAAAAGACCATTAGAACAAAACTTACTGTAATCACTGGACCTATTGCTAAGCCATCTAATCCATCAGTTAGGTTTACAGCATTTGATGTTCCAACAATTACAAAAACTGCCCAAGGGATGAATAAATACCCTAAGTCAAGGTGAAAATCTTTAAATATTGGAAAGTAGATTTCTGTGGAAAAATCCAAGAGATATAAGGTAATAGCTATAGCAGTAGCAATAACAATCTGATAGGTAAATTTCTTTCCTTCAGAAAGACCTTCTGGATTTTTTAGTTTAGCCTTTATGTAATCATCAATAAACCCTACAGTTCCAAACCCTAAAATTGCTAAAAGGGACAGCCATACAAATGGATTGTAAAGATTATTCCATAAAGCGATAGATATAAATAAAGTAGTTATTATTAAAAGTCCTCCCATTGTTGGAACGTTTTTCTTTTTGTGGGTTTCAGGTAAATATTCTTTTATAGTTTGTTTAAATTGGAGGTCTTTCAGTTTTCTCTCGAAATAAGGATAAAGGAAAAATCCCACAACCATTGCTGTAATTGCAGCATAGATAGCTCTAAAAGTGATGTACTTAAAGAGAACAACTCCTAGCAGTTTGTAGAGTAGAAAGTAAAGCATTCCTTACCTCTCCAACGAATCTCTCAGACCATCACCGAAAATATTGAATGCAGCTACAACTAAGAAAATTGCAATACCGGGAATTAAAATCCACGGATAGTTAGTCATTACATAAACATTATTAGCTTCTGACAACATATTTCCCCACGAAGGATAAGGTTCTTGAATTCCAAGACCTATTAAACTGAGAGCGGATTCTCCAAGAATGTAAGAAGGAATAGTTAGTGTTGCAGCAACAATTACGTAAGATAAGGTGTTTGGGATAACGTGTCTTACTATAACGTAAAAATGATTCCCTCCTAAGATTCGTGCTGCTTTGACGAATTCTTGTTCTCTAATAGAAAGAACCATACCTCTTATTACTCTTGAGAGTCCAGTCCAACCTATTAGGGAGAGGATAGCAATTATTATTATGAAGACGAGAACGCTTGGTATATCAGCAGGAAACATAGAGCGAAGGGCAAGCATAAGGTAAAAACTTGGAAAAGCCATTAGTATCTCTATAAGTCTCATTAATACATTATCAACTTTCCCTCCAAAGTATCCTGCTATAGAACCAACAAGGATTCCAATTACAAAAGAGATGGTAACTCCTATTAAACCAATTGTTAAAGATATTCTTGTACCGTAGAGAAGTCGTGAGAAAATATCCCTTCCCAGCTTGTCAGTTCCAAGTAGAAAAATGTATCCGTCTTTTACACCAAAAAGGTGAATATCTGTCTTTATAAAGCCGAAAAGATAGTGGGTATGTCCTTTTACAAAAAATTCTATTGGATACTTCTTTGTGTAATCGACTTTATAGGTTTTGGTTATTGGGTCAACAAGTTTGTGCCCGTAAATAAAGGGTCTTAAGTGAAATTTACCTTTTTCGTCAAAGAAATGGATAGGAGTAGGAGGATGGTAAGGGTAATGGCGAAACTGGACATCATAAGGATAAGGGGCTAAAAAGTCTGCCAGCAAGGCTACTATGTATAAGAAAACTAGAAAAACAAGGGAAAAAGCCGCCAATTTATTCTTTTCGTAAAGTGTTTCTAAAAACTTAAGCAACTTTCCCTTCCACTTCCTTTTCTCTTATTCTCGGGTCATTTAAGGCTATTAAGATATCGGCTATAAGGTTTCCAACTACAAGCATTATTCCACCAATATAAAGGGATCCCATGACTAAAAACAGATCTTGTGCCATAACTGCATCAAACATAAGCCTTCCAAGCCCTGGCCAAGCTGTAATTATTTCTATAAGGGCAGCCCCAGAAATGAGACCTGCTATATCAAAACCTATCAATGTAAGGAATGGGTTTAAGGCATTTCTAAAAGCATGTTTCATTACTACTATTCTGTAAGGTAATCCCTTCGCTATAGCAAGCTTTACGTAGTCTTTGTCAAGTTCTTCTACTATGGTGCTTCTAACAAGTCTTAAAAGTCCTGCAATGTTTCCAACAACCAATACCGTTAGAGGGATTGCTATATGCCAGAGTCTATCCAAAAATTTTTCAAAAATTGAAAGATTTTCATAGTTTTGAGAAACCACTCCTCCAATTGGAAAAAGCCCTGTTTTTGCTGCTAAATACATTAATATAAACGCTAAGAAAAAGTTTGGAAAGGAAATTCCGAAAATAGAAAAGAATGATATTAGTTTATCCAACAATCTTCCTCTATAAACGCCAGCGATTATTCCAAGAGGAACAGCTATAAGCCAAGATAAAATAAAGGAAGAAACTGTAAGTTCTAGAGTGTTTAGTAATCTTTCTTCTATTAGATCTACCACAGGTTTATGATAAGCAAAAGAGTATCCTAAGTTGAACTGAAGAGCGTTAACTAACCAGTGAAAGTACTGCAGAATAATATTTTGGTCTAACCCGTAAAGTTTTCTTAGCTCTTCTATCGTTTCTTTTGAAATTGAAGGATTCATCTCAAGCTGGGAAAAAAAGTCTCCCGGAGCAAGCTTGATAATAAGAAAAGAAATGAAGGTCATCCCAATAACAATCGGGAACATTTGAAAAAGACGTTTTATTACATACTTAAGCATTAGAGTCTTTCATACTCTGTTATTATCTGATTACCGCATTGAAAGACTTTCTTTATTTTGAACTTTTTAACAGCTTCTAAAGTTTTAAATCCTTCACCAGATGTTAAAGAAGGTACATCATCTCCACCAACAACAACAGGAAGGTGTATAAGTCTAATTTCGTCAACTAAGTCGTTCTTTATAAGTTCCCAGTTTACCTTACTTCCACCCTCTACCATAAGTTTCTTGATTCCAATTTCGTAAAGCTTAGAGAGAAGTTCCTTAAAGTCTACTCTTTCTTCTCCTGCAAAAAGAACTTTTGCTCCTTTTTCTTCTATCTTTTTTACCTTTTCTACTGGAGCCTTTCTAGAAACAGCGATTATTGTTGGTGCAACTTCCGTGTTTAGAATGTTAGCATCTAGTGGTATATCGGCAGTAGATGAAGGAATTATCCTTGTAGGATTTTCTCCTTCAACGTATCTTACAGTAAGGTTAGGGTTATCAATTCTAACTGTGTTTGCTCCTACCATTATTCCATCACATTCAGCACGAACAGAGTGAAGATATTTATTGGCTTCGTCATCCATAAGTTTCATAATTTCCTTACTTGATATTCCTTTGGCAAGTGTTAACTTTCCGTCTATGGTTACTTCTGAAACAATTAGAACGTATGGTCTTTTCATAATCTACTCCTCGTACTCTCTGCCGTATTTTTTGTAAAGGTAAAAGACTCTATGTAACAGTGATAAAAGAGACATTATTGCTATAAATCCTATTGCGTAAGTTAGTATTTTGTGGTTCAAAGGATAGAGTATAGAAGCTATAAAGAGTACCAAAAAGGTTTCTGGCCTTCCAAAAAATCCAGTGTTCTCAAGAGGATCCTTTATCTTACCAACAACTCTTTCTTCGTATCCAATTTCTGCATAAACAACAGGTTTTATGAAGGTGTGAAGCATAGTTGATACAACTGCAAGTAAAGCTATCCATTCGTTTGCAAATCTTAAACCGACAGCGCCAAGGACAAAACCGTCAACCCACTTGTCTGCAAGCCAGTCAAAGACTGCTCCAAACTTGGTAGCCTTTCTGTTGGAAGTAGCTACATAACCGTCACATAAATCCAAAATACCTGAAGTAAAAAGCAAAAACGCTCCCAAAACAGGATGTCCTAGGTAATAAAGGACTGCAGAAATCGTTCCAGTAATAATAGCTCCGAGTGTAATAAAGTTAGGAGAAACGTTTGCTTTTGCTAAAAGTTCTCCAAACGGAGAATAGAGTTTTTTAAGGGTATCTCTTTTGCTAGTAATATTCATTATGGTCTCCCTATGCTTTCATAGGTGCAATACTTTCTCATTACAGAAGGTTCCCACAGATTTCTTCCGTCAATAACGACTTTTCCTTTAAGTTTATCAAAATTTATTTCCTTAAACTCTTGCCACTCAGTAATAAGTATTAGAGCATCCGCTTTTTCTAAAGCTTTGTATTTGTCGTCTACAAACTCCAAGTTTTGCCTTTCCCCAAATACTCTCTTGGCATTTTCTATCGCAACAGGATCGTAGGCTTTAACTTTCGCTCCTAGATCTAGAAGTCTATTGATAACAGGTATTGAGGGTGCTTCTCTCATATCATCGGTTTCGGGCTTAAATGCAAGTCCCCAAACAGCTACTGTTTTGTCTTTTAGCTCAGGAATATGTTCTAACAGCTTTTCCACAGGTTTAACCTTTTGTTTTTCGTTAACTTTAATAACAGATTCTAGAAGGTTAGGAGTTACTCCGACTTCGTTAGCTTTATGTATTAAGGCTTTTACATCTTTGGGGAAACAGCTTCCACCAAAGCCACATCCTGCTCTTAAAAAGTGAGGACTAATTCTATGGTCAAGTCCCATTCCTCTTGCTACAACCGTTACATCTGCACCCACCTTTTCGCAAACGTTAGCTATCTCGTTGATAAATGAAATCTTGGTTGCTAAAAAAGCATTTGAGGCATATTTAATCATCTCTGCTGTGGGTAAATCTGTAATTAACAGTGTTGGTTGGAGTTTCTCGTAAAGAGATGCTACCATTCCGGCTACCTCTCTGTTGTCTGCTCCAACTACTACTCTGTCCGGATTCATAAAATCTTCAACGGCTTTTCCTTCTCTTAAAAATTCAGGATTTGAAACAACTTCAAACCTTTTTTCCGGTTCTTTTACACCTTTTTCAGAAAGAAGTTTCTTTATAAACTCTTTAGCCCATCTTCCTGTTCCTACTGGAACTGTTGATTTGTTTACGATAATTTTGAAATCATTGTCACCTATGTATTCCACAATACTTTTATAAGCGCTCTCAACAAAGCTTAGATCGGCTGAACCGTCAATCTTAGAGGGAGTTCCAACAGCTATAAATATGAATTCTGAGTTCTTTACTGCATACTCGTAGTCTGTTGTAAATTCAATGTTTTCTCTTTTTAACGCCTCTTCTAAAATCTTCTCAAGTCCGGGCTCATAAATGGGGACTTCTCCCCTTTTTAACTTTTCTATTTTTCTTTCATCTATATCCAAACCAATTACTTTATGTCCAAGGTATGCAAAGCATGCTCCCGATACAAGTCCTACATAACCCGTCCCTATTACAGCTATTCTTTTCCTTGACATAGCTTTGCCTCCTTCAAAGCCAAACCGTAAAGTAATCCTAGTTCACTTACCGTCAATACACTTTTTTCAAAGACATCGCAAAAGACGGAGAAAAATGCAAGTCCTGGGATTATCACGTCAGCTCTGTTTTTCTCAAGTCCTACAACTTTCTTTCTTTCCGAAATAGTTTTTGAAGAAAGCTTACGATACCACTTCTCAACCAACTCTTTAGACACTTTATATCCATGAACAACCTTTGGATCGTAAACTATCATCCTCTCTTCCATCGCAACAACAGAGGTAATAGTTCCTCCTACTGCAAAAACTTCAAAGTCTTTATCCGAAATTTTCTTTTTTACCTTTAAAAGTTCCTCTTTTAAGAAATTTTCCATTTCTTTCAGTTCTTTTTCTTTTGGAGGATCCGATCTTATAAATGCTTCATGCAAGAATACAACTCCAAACTTAAGACTGTTTAAGTATTCTACCTTTTCTTTCGATCCAAAAACTATTTCTGTACTTCCTCCTCCAAGGTCAACTGTCATTGCCTTTGATGAAGGATCAAAAGCTAAAATGTTAGCTTTAAAAACAAGTTCAGCTTCTTCTTTATCTTGAAGAATTTTTATTTCTAATCCTAACTCTTTTACTTTCGATAGAAAAACTTCTGCATTCTTTGCTAATCTTACTGCTTCAGTCGTTGCTACTACAAATTTTTCTACCCCATATTTTTCAGCTAATTCTTTAAATTCCTTCAAAGTTTTTATTGTTCTTTCTATAGCTTCTTCTGAGAGAAGTCCTGTTTTTTTTACTCCCTCACCAATTCTTGTTACTTTTCCCGTTTTTAGAATTTCTTTTACCTTTCCACCTTCTATATTTGCTATTAGCATTCTTGTTGAGTTTGTTCCCACATCAATTGTTGCTATTTTCAATAGTTAATCCCTCCACCAAGTATAATTGAATGTAAATTCTACAACAATATGGAGAATAAAATGTTTACTGGTTTGGTGGAAGAGGTAGGTAAGGTAGTTCTTTTACAGAAAAGGGGAAACTCCCCAAGTTAACTATTGAATGTGAAAAAATTCTAGAGGATGTTTCCATAGGAGACAGTATTGCAGTTAACGGAGTTTGTTTAACGGTAGTAGATATAAATGGAAAAAATGTAAGTTTTGACGTTTCCCTTGAAACTTTAAGAAGAAGCAACATTGGAAATTTAAAGCCAAAGGATTTTGTCAATCTAGAAAGATCATTAACTTTAAGTAGTCGCTTAGGGGGACATATTTTGCAGGGACACGTTGATATAACAACAAAGATAATAGGTATAAAAAAGGAAGGAAATGGATTTATTTTTAGTTTTAAGCTTCCTCCCGTCTATAAACATCTTGTAGTGGAAAAAGGTTCTATTGGAATTGATGGTATTAGTTTAACGATAGCTAATCTTTTTCCAGATTCTTTTTCAGTTGCTGTTATTCCTCATACTTTTAGTAATACAACTTTAAAATACAAAAAAGTAGGAAGTTTAGTTAATTTGGAGTTTGATATCATTGGAAAGTACGTGGAAAGGATGTTGAAGCTAAAAGCTTAATGGTGCCCCTTAGGGCACCAAACGTGTTATTCCTCAACTTCTACTTTAACCTCTTCGCTGTGCCAGAGACCGTGAAGGTTGCAGTATGCGTGAGCAGTAAATACTGTTGGTTCTTCAACCTTTACCTTAAAGACAACTTCTGAAGCTGCTCTTTCTGGTTCAAGATCTGCTTTTGCTACGAGAAAATCTCCTGCCCATAGAGCAATGTATTGAATCCAGTGCTCTTTTGTGTTTGGATGAGCAATGTCCTTTCCAACTACAACTTTTACTTCAAACCACTCACCCTTCTTCACTTTGGCAGGAGCCTCAACCACTGGAGTATGTTTTCTCTTGCCTTCTGGTTCTGGACCAAATACTTTCATTTTTCCCTCCTTATCATCTTAAAGTTAAAGTATTTTAACATTATTATCTTAACATTCCCTTGACAATTACATCTACAGCCTCATCTTCGTCAAGTCCTTTTGCCATAAGAGTTTCAAGTTGCTTCTTATCAATACTTCCCACTGCTGCTTCGTGAGTAACCTTTGCTGTTTCATTGTTAACAACAACAATTGGTATTGCTTTTACAGTAACATTTTTGCTTCTTACTATCTCTGAACAGTCAATGTGTCCTCTTGAGTAGTCCCCGATTCCATAGGTTTCTCCATAGAACTCTGCTTTAGTGTCTCCGAGAGCCATCAACCTACTTTTCGCTATAGCTCTGGAGTATTTCCCCTTTAAGTACATAATATCTTTCACGTATATTTCGTCCCCGTCTCTTCCTGCAATTTTAGTTTCAATGTCGGCAGTAGCGTAATCTAGAATGTCAACTGTGTATTCCACTTTCACTTTACCAGCATTATTGGAATCTATCTTAAAAAGACTTTTGCAATAACCTTTTTCTTCTACTACCCCTCTAGACTTTGCATCTATTAAGATATCTATGCCTTTCTCATGGTAATGTATTTCAGAAACTTCAAGAGATGCCCCTTTCCTTACTCTGAATTTAGTTCGGCTTATGTGTTTGACATTTCTTCCTTTAAATGCACAGTGGGAAATTAACTTAACTTTTGAGTTTTCTCCAACATCCACACTAATCTCTATTAGCTGATCTCCCGGATTCAGCTTTGAAAGGCACATGTGAACCGGTTTATCGATGACAGTGTTAGGAAGAACAGAAACCTTAACTTCTATTCTATCTCCAAGCGCTTTTTTCTCAATTAAAATTCCAGGATAAGGAATTTCTTTTATAACCTTGTGGCCTTCAATAATTACAGAAGGGCTTTTAATAATATCCCTAGGAACTCCTAAGGATATTATGTTCTCTAAAAGTTTATCCACTTTTTCCATTTTTCTCCCCCTTTAGTTCAAAGTCCAATACATCACAAACTTTACACTCTTCAAATTTTTTCTTTATGCTTTGAGGATCAGCAGTATCAAGAACCTTTCCACCACACAGTAAAGAAGCTCTATCAGCAACGTCAAGGAGTCTTTCATTATGTGTAATCATTAAAATTGTTATTCCCTCATTTTTCATAGTTTCTAAAATCTTTTGAATATCTTCTATTGATGTAAAATCAATTCCTGAATCTATTTCGTCAAGAATTACAAACTTAGGTTTAAAAGCTAAGATACTTGCAAGCTCTACTCTTTTTCTTTCTCCACCAGAAAGAGAGTCGTCTACGTACCTTTTAAGATAAAGCTCAGGAACTAAACCTACTGCTTCCAAACATTTTCTGACATCAACGTTTGGATTATTTCTTCCTGAAAGTTTGAGATATTCCTCAACTGTTATTCCTTCAAATCTTGCAGGTTCCTGCCAAGCCAAAGTAATACCAAGTTTAGCTCTCTCAAAAACTTCAAGCCCATTAATTACTTTTCCATCAAAAATAATCTCCCCTTCCGTTGGAGTTTTTAGATTGTCAATACCCATAATAAGTTTTGAAAGAGTTGATTTCCCCGCGCCGTTTGGACCTAAAATAGCATGAATTTCTTTTTTATTAACAGTTAAATTGATTCCTCTCAAAATGAGTTTGTCATCAATTGAAAGTTTAACATTGTTAACCCTTAAGATTTCTTCCATTTTTTACCTCCTATAGGACTTACTAAAATCTTAGTATTAGAGATTTTCAATGTCAATAAATTTTTTAGACTTAATGATAACTATTCCTAATTTTAATAAGTCAGTTTTTCTACTTCAATATTCCTTGAATTATTACATCAACACTTTCATCTTCTGATAGTCCCTTTGCCATAAGTGTTTCAAGTTGTTTCTTATCGATACTACCTATGGCTGCTTCATGAGTGATCTTTGCAGTTTCATCATTAACAACGACAATGGGGATAGCTTTCACAACAATATCTTTTCCTCTTATTATCTCTGAACAATCAATATGTCCTCTGCATCTTGGAGCATTTCCATAAGTTTCACCAATAAATTCAGCCTTTGTCTGGTCAATGGCGATAATGCGGCTTTTGGAGATACCTCTGGATTCCTCTCCGTTTAAGTAGATTATATCCTCTACCCTTATTTCATCATCCTTTTTACCTATCATCTTTGTTTCAAAAACAGCAACTCCCTTTTTGTCTACGTTCGCTTTAAGAATCACCTTGACTTTTCCTGCTCTTCCTTTTATCTGTTTAAAGACACTCTTAAAGTATGCATTCTCTCCAACAAAAGCTTCTGTCTCTGTATATAACTCTATAAATGTATCTTCCCCATTGTAATGGATATCTACAAATTCAAACTTGGCGTTTTTCTCTACAATGATTTTTGTTTTTGTGGCATGTTTAAGTTTTATACCTTCAGCTGTGGCCCCAAAAACTTGAAACTTAACGTCAGCTCCTTCTCCGACGATAATTTCACTTTTGTTAGTTAAAAGGTTAGTTTTGCCTGCAACTCCAAAACATATAGTTACTGGTTCTTCAAGTTTTGTCCCCAGCTCAATGTAAACCCTTGTCTTAACACCTGTCGGAGTTTCTATAACTTCGGATCTTACTCCAGGTGCAGGATATCTAGTTATTACTTTATTTCTGTCCACCAGAAGATTAAACCTCTTCTGTGTAAAGAGTTCTTCTGGTAAACCGATCTTTACAAATTTTTCTTTAACTGTATCTAAAAGACCTTTTTCTATAACCATTTTTTACCTCCAAAAGGGGTTAACTCTCTGTAGCTGTATGTTTAACTTTAACTGTCGGACTAGTTTTATATTTATAAAACAAACCTTGTTGTGTCAATAGTTATATTTATCTTAACGATAACTATTATTAATTATTCGTAGTAAAGAGAGTGTAATAAAATTCATTTATAAACCCACCTCTTTGTTCTATAGGAGATGAAATGAAATTGATAATTGTTGGTGCAGGGGAGATAGGAAGGGAACTAATAAAAAGAATGAAGAAAGATTGGTACATTACGGTAATTGACGAAGATGAAGGAAAACTAAAAGGAATTATCGAGGTTCTTGACTCAGATTCTATGAATAGAGTTGTACTTTTACAGGGAGATGGTACAAGTAAACTAATGCTAAAGAAAGCTGAAATAGAAAATGCAAAAGTCTTTGTAGCTTGTACAGGAGATGATGAAGTAAACCTGGAAGCTTGTAGACTTGCCAAAGATTTTGGAGTCCCTTCCATATTTGCCGTTTCGAATTCTACCGAGAACGATAAAAAGTACGAAGAAGAAGGAATTAACTATATAGATAAAGCTGTTGCAACAGCATCTCTGCTTGAAAGACAAATAGAATCTGGGATTATTACTCCAACAAATATAGGTTTAGGACAAGGGGAAATAATAGAAGTAACTGTAATGCCTACTTCCATAATAGCCGGTTATCCTGTTGGAAAGTTCTCTACAAGAAAATGGAAGATAGTGGCGATTTTTAGAGGAGACAAACTTATCTTACCGAAAAATAAAACGATAGTGAAAGCAGGGGATAAAGTCCTCATAGTTGGAGATCCAAAGGTTCTTAAATACATTGCAGGACTGATAAGATCTGGAGAGCCTCAGTTTCCTCTTCAGTTTGGAATAGAAGAGGTTGTATTCCTTCCTGAGAGGGACGAGAAAGTTTTAAAAGATGCAAGATTTTTCTTTGAAAACACAAAACTTCAGAAGGTCTCCATTTATACTTGTTTTAGTGGAACTTCAGATTTGAAAGGCTTTTTTGAACAAAAAGGAAAAAATATTGTTAATATGAAAGAACTTGGTGGTTGTAAAAAGGATCTTTTTGAAACGCTTAAAGATGAAAACTTTGGGTTGATCGTTCTTCCCAATAATTTCAAGGAGTTTCCACTATTTTTTGGGGTAAAAACTTTGCCGATATTGATAGCTGAGGAAACATACTCTCCTGTAATGATTGCAAAGGGAACAACTCCGGTAAAGAAGATCTTGGTTCCCGTTTCTGGGTCATTTAGTGGGTTTAGAGCTCTAGAAGTTGGCATAGAGTTAGCTATCATGCTCAATGCTAATCTTACAGCTCTTTATGTTTCTATGAGCGAAAATGACAAGAAAGCACAGTCCCTTAAAGATAGGATTGTTAGGTTTTCAAACCTCTATAAAATACCAATAGACTTTAAACTTCTTTATGGAAACCCTGTGGGCCAATTTGCCAAAGAATCGAAAAATTACGATCTAACTATTGTCGGAGCGAGAAAAGGGAGAAAAACAAACTGGTTTAATCCATACCCTCCTTACCACATGGTTCATAGATCCCATTGTTCCTCAATACTCATATGTGTGGGTGAGTAAATGGAGAACTCTTTAATATCAATAATTCTAATAGCTTTAGGTATTCTTTTTATTCCATTCTTAAGTAAGCTATTGAAAATTCCTGTAGCTGTTGGAGAGATTCTTTACGGAATTCTAGTAGGAAAGTCTGCTCTAGACTTGGTAGAACCTTCACAATGGCTTGACTTTTTGGCTTCCTTTGGATTTTTACTTTTAATGTTCATAGCAGGTTTAGAAGTTAAACTTAAAGAAATAGTTCGTCTAAGTCTTAGGACGAAGTTTATATTAACCTCGATACCTCTTCTAGTGTTTCTTTTAGCATTTATTTTCGGCTCCACACTTCTTTACCCAACAGTTGTTTCCATTGCAATCGGCGTTATTTCTGTAGGGATTGTTGTATCGGTATTAAGAGAAAAGTCTATTCTTGGTACTCACTTTGGAAAAACAGTATTTCTAACCGGAATTGTTGGTGAAGTTGTAAGTATTACAATACTTACTCTCTTTACACTTTATACAGAGTTTCATTTTGGGATACACTTTTGGATAGGAATTTTAAAACTGATCATCTACTTAGTGATAGCTCGACTTGTTCTATTGTTTCTAAAAGGTTTTGTATGGTGGTACCCCGAAAAATTTAAGGTTTTCTTTGAAAAGAACCCATCTGAGATTGGTGTAAGAATAAGTCTTACAGTTATGTTTATGCTTTCTGTAGCTGCATCAGTAATTCACATAGAACCGATAATAGGAGCTTTTATAGCTGGTATGATCTTTGCTACCGTCTTTGAGGATACAGAAAGTATTGAAGAGAAACTTTCTGGTGTAAGTTTTGGCTTTTTAATTCCTATATTCTTTATCTACGTAGGCATAAATTTTAAGATGCCTGAGGTTAATCTAGACAATGCAATGCTTCTTGGAACTTTAACCCTTATTAGTTTTGGAGCAAAGGTGATTCCTTCTTTGCTTTTAAGGTTTGAGGGACTCAAAGTAAAAGAAGCAGTAGCATCCGGATTTTTACTATCTGCACCTTTAACTCTTGTAATTGTTACTGCAGAACTTGGAAAAGAACTTGGTGTGATAGATGAACACTTTGAAAGTATTTTAATATTGCTTGCAATCTTCACAGGAATTTTGGCTCCTATTTTGTTTAATTCCCTTTACAAGGAGAAAAAACTTTGAGGGTAGTTATTTTAGATGGATACGTTGATGAGCCAACCTGTTTGGGGGTACCTCCTTACATTTCAACCTACGTCAGGTATGTTGCTGGAGCTTTAGTTCTGGCAGGAATTTCTGAGGATAGTATTGACTACATTACCATTGACCAGTACAGGAGAGAGGAAGAAAAGAAAGAATCTTTAAAGGATGCGGACGTTATCTTCTTAATAACTGGAATGACCGTTCCTGGTCGCTATCTTGGTGGAAAACCGATAACAGAAAAAGAAATAGAAGAGATAGGAACTTTTCCCGCTTATAAAGTGATTGGAGGACCTATAAAGTTTGGATTTGCTTTAAAAGGAGGAATCAAAGCTAAACCTCTCCTTTTAGAAGATTATGATCTTGTAGTAAAGGGAGATATTGAACTTGCTGCATATTTTGTAGGAAAAACTTTGGTAGAAGGGAAAGAACCTCCTCAAGGAGTCTTTGTAGAGAAAAGAACGGCTAGGCATATAGATAAATATGCTCCTCTTGGATCTTTCATAGCGAAAAAACACCCTTACTATCCTCACGTTATTTGTGAAATAGAAACTTTTAGAGGATGTGAGAGAAAGAAACAGTGTTCTTTTTGTACAGAGAGGTTTTACGGTCATCCAGAAGAAAGGGATCCCGGAAAGATAATAGAGGAAATTAAAGCCCTTCTTGATGTAGGTGTAAAACACTTTAGAATAGGAAGACAGCCCAATATTTTGGGGTATAAGTCTTTTCCAACGGAGAAAGAATTTCCAAGACCAAATAGTGAACTTTTATGTTATTTGTTTAGAAAAATACGAGAACTAAGAAATATAAGAACTCTCCATATAGATAATGTAAATGCTGGGACAATTTATGCTCATCCTGAAGAATCAAAAATTGCCCTTTCTTGTATCGCCAAATATGATACAGAAGGAGATGTAGCCCCATTTGGACTTGAAACGGCAGATGAGGAAGTAATAAAAAGAAACTACCTTAAAGTAGATCCAAAAGGAATAAAGGAAGCTATCAGGGTAGTTAACGAGATTGGAGCTTTTAAGGAAAGAGAAGATGGACTCTATAAACTCCTTCCGGGTATCAACTTTTTAGTAGGTTTACCTGGTGAAACAAAGGAGACTTTTGAGAAAAACAAAGATTTTCTGAAATCGGTTCTCGACGAAGGTTTACTCTTACGAAGGATTAACATTAGACAGGTAATGGTCTTTGAAGGAACTCCCCTTTCCGATATGGTAAAAAGGGCAAAGACAAAATATAGAAAAGAGTTTGAGAAGTTCAAACAGTTTGTAAGAGAAGAGATAGATCTTCCGATGATGAGGAAAGTTTTTCCAGTTGGAACTGTCATAAAAAATGTCTTACTTGAAGCTTACGATGGAGGACATACGTTAGGGAGACAAATCGGAAGTTACCCGATTCTAGTTAGAATCCCTGAAAGATATGACCTTTTTACAACTAAAGATGTAATAGTTGTTGGACACAGAGAGAGGTCAGTAATAGGAATTCCTGTTCCAATAGATATTAACTCTATTTCTCACAAGCTTCTTTCTTTTCTTCCTGGAATTTCTAAGAACTTAGCAACTGAAATAGTTTTAAAAAGACCTTTCAAAAATAACATTGAACTTTTATCTTTATTTCCTCAACTGGAAAGGTTCACAAAGTATATAATTACAACTTAATCAAGCCTCAATTGGAGGAGTAAATGGAAAAAAAGGATTACAAGGATACTCTTAATCTGCCAAAAACAGCATTTCCTATGAGAGGAAATCTACCAAAAAAGGAGAAGGAATTTATAAAGTATTGGGAAGAGATAGATCTTTACAATAAAATGTTAAAAGAACACAAATGTGATCAAAAGTTTATTTTGCATGACGGACCACCTTACGCCAACGGCCACATCCACATTGGACATGCT
>JBDOLX010000030.1:21650-32986 GCA_039832905.1 Desulfurobacteriaceae bacterium
AAACAAGATTTTGAAAGATATCATCATTAAATCAAAAGCTATGCAAGGGTATCAAACTCCTTTCGTTCCAGGTTGGGATTGTCATGGTCTCCCAATAGAAAGGGCAGTTTTTCAGAAAATAAAAAAGAAAAAAGATGAAGTTGATCCTGTTGAAATTAGGAAAAAGTGTAGAGAGTATGCCCAGAATTGGATTAATACTCAAAGGGAAGAATTCATAAGACTTGGAGTTGTCGGTGATTGGAAAAATCCTTACATAACTATGGACCCAAAGTATCAAGCTGATATCGTTAGAGAACTTGGAAAATTCTACAAGAAAGGACTTGTTTACAGAGCTAAAAAGCCTGTTTACTGGTGTCCAAGCTGTGTAACTGCTCTTGCAGAAGCAGAAATTGAATACGAAAATGAAGTTTCTCCATCCATTTATGTTTCCTTTAAGATTACAGATGATAAAGACTTAGGGTTGCCTTCTGAATCCTACCTTGTAATATGGACAACGACCCCTTGGACTCTCCCTGCAAACGTTGGGGTAGCTGTTAATCCAGATTTCACCTACGCTCTTCTAAGGTCTAAGGACAGATACTACATTGTTGCAGAATCTCTTTTAGATGACTTTAGAGGAAAAGCAGAGATAGAGGGAGAAGTTGTAAAGACGATAAAAGGAAAAGACTTAGAAGGAGTAGAATACATCCATCCTTTCATAGATAGGAAAGGAAAAGTTGTTCTTGCTGATTACGTCGCTGCCGATACTGGAACCGGTCTTGTTCACATTGCTCCGGGGCACGGTGAAGAGGACTATCAAGTTGGTTTAAAGTATGGTCTCCCAATCCTCGTTCCTGTAGATGACTATGGAAGATTTACAGAAGAAGTCCCAGAATGGCTGAAAGGTTTGTCAATCTGGGAAGGAAATAAAGTAATAATTGAGAAGCTAAAAGAAATTGGAAATCTCCTTTTTGCAGGAACAATTGAACACTCCTATCCTCACTGCTGGAGATGTAAAGGAAAAGTAATCTTTAGAGCTACTCCCCAGTGGTTTATCTCTATGGATAAAGGTTCTCCAACCTTAAGAGAAACTGCTCTAAAAGAAATAGAAAAAGTTGAGTGGATTCCAAGCTGGGGTGAGATAAGAATTAAAAATATGGTTGAGCAAAGACCGGACTGGTGTATCTCGAGACAAAGAATTTGGGGAGTTCCAATAGTCGCTTTCTACTGTAAAGAGTGTGGTGAGGTAATCTTTTCTAAGGAAATTGCAGATTATGTAGCAGATATCTTTGAAAAAGAATCTGCCGACGCTTGGTATACAAAAGAAGCTAAAGATTTACTACCTCCTAGTTTTAAGTGTCCAAAGTGTGGGGGTAACAACTTTAAGAAAGAGATGGACATCCTAGACGTTTGGTTTGACTCTGGATCCTCCCACGCTGCCGTTCTTGAAAGAAGAGAAGAACTTTCTTCTCCAGCAGATCTATATCTAGAAGGTTCTGACCAACACAGAGGATGGTTCCAAGCAAGCCTTTTAGAATCTTGTGGAACAAGGGGTAAAGCTCCTTATAAAGCAGTTTTAACCCATGGATTTACCCTTGATGGAAAAGGTAGAAAAATGAGTAAATCTTTAAAAAACGTTATTTCTCCTTTAGAAATCATAAATAAATTTGGAGCGGATATTCTAAGACTTTGGGTATCAAGCGAGAACTTCACAGAGGATGTGAGAATTTCTGAAGACATCTTAAGACAAATTACAGAAAGCTATAAAAAGATAAGAAACACACTAAGATTTATGCTTGGAAATCTTAGCGATTTTACTATTGACAAAGCTTTATCCTACGAGGAACTCGAGGAAATAGACAAGTGGGCTATAAATAGGTTTTACATTTTGAATAATGAAGTGATTAAAGCCTATAATGAGTACAAGTTCAGTAGAATATACAGACTCGTTTATGAATACTGTGCGAATGAATTAAGTTCTATCTACCTTGATATTCAGAAAGATACTCTTTACTGTGAAGCGAAGGATTCTAAGAAAAGAAGAAGTGCTCAAACAGCAATTTACAGGATACTTTATGGGCTTACCACTCTAATTGCTCCTATTCTGTCTTTTACAGCTGAAGAAGTCTATTCTTACATACCTAACAAAGAAAAAGAATCGGTATTCTTAGAGGAATTTCCTCCTCTTTGTGAAGATTTAGACCGAGAGATTCTAGAAAAATGGGAAACTTTAATAAAAGTTAAATCTGTAGTAAATAAAGCTCTTGAAAAAGCAAGAAGTCACAAAATGATTGGGCATTCACTTGAAAGCTTAGTTACAATTTACGTTGATGGGGAACTTAGAGAGTTCTTAGAAAGCTATAAAGATCAACTTCCTTACATCTTTATTACCTCGGGTGTGGAGATTAAACAGCTTGCTGCTGCACCATCCTGTGCTGTTCAAGATGAGGAATTGATTGAAGATCTTAAAGTGAAAATTAAGAAAGCTGAAGGTACTAAATGCGAAAGGTGTTGGATGTACAGTACAACTGTTGGTAAGGATGAAAAGTATCCTGATGTTTGTTCAAGATGTGCGAAAGTCCTGAGGGAAATGGAAGGTGAAGAACAATAAAAGGGGCTCTGTCCCCTTTTACTCTTTTTACACAATAAAGGAACTTCCTGAGACCGATAGACCTCGAGAAAAACTTTTGAGATTTGGAGTAGAAAACTTAACAGACTCGGAACTTTTAGCAATTTTACTAAGAACAGGCGTAAAGGGAAAGAACGCCATAGAGCTAGCGAGAGAAGTTCTCAACTGTTTTAATGGTCTCAGTGGACTTTTAAATGCTTCTATAAAAGAACTTCTTTCATTTAAAGGACTTGGAAAAACCAAAGCTATCACTTTAATAGCTGCTTTGGAACTTGGAAAGAGAGTTACATTTTTTAGAGATTTCTCTACGAAGATAACCTCTCCTGAGAATGTATTTAAGATTCTTTTGGCAAAACAGATAGGACTAAAAGTTGAAGTTTTCGGACTATTAACTTTAAACTCTAAAGGAAAACTTATTTCTATCCACGAAGTAACAAAAGGCGGGAGTAACTTTACTTCAATTACTCCCAAAGAGGTTTTTTATCCTGCTATTAAAGATATGGCTGAAGCGGTTATTTTGTTTCACAATCACCCTTCAGGGGATCCAACGCCGAGCAAAGAAGATATTGAAATTACCCAGAAACTTTTAGAGTGTGCTTCCTTTCTCGACATAGAAATTTTGGACCATGTTATTCTTGGAAAAGATTCTTTCTTTAGTTTTAAGAAAGAGGGGCTTTTGTAATGTTTAGAGAAGAGATATTAGAAAAGTTTGAAGGTAGAAAAATATTAGTAGTTGGTGACTTTATGCTTGACGAGTACATCTTTGGAAGGGTTGAAAGGATCTCACCAGAAGCTCCTGTTCCGGTAGTTGATGCTAGAGATATTACCCTTAGGTTAGGAGGAGCTGGAAATGTTGCAGCCAATCTTCGCTCCTTAGGAGCTTACGTTTGGGTTCTTGGAGTCGTTGGAAGCGATGAGAAAGGAAAAATTCTAAAGAAGCTTTTAGAAAAAGTGGCGAATACTTCTTGGCTTATAGAGGATGATGATAGACTTACAACTGTAAAGACGAGAATTGTAGCTGGTTCTCAGCAACTTTTAAGAGTTGACTGGGAAAACAAAGACTATGTAAAAGCTTCGATTTCTGATCAGATTCTTGAGATGATTTCTAAAAATTATAAAGAATTTGATGCAATAATAATTTCTGATTATGGAAAGGGTGTCATTACTCCAAGCCTTTTTGAAATCACAGGAGAAGTAAAAAAAGAAAGACCCATAACTTTAGATCCAAAAGAGAAAAACTATCCTTTTTACAAAGACATAACTACTATGACCCCAAATATGAAAGAAACTTTTCAGGCAGTAGGGATAGAACCTATTAGTGATGAAAAAGCGGAAAAAGCCGGTAAATTGCTTATAGACAAATTTAAGTTAGATTATGCAGTAATTACCAGAAGTGAGAAAGGACTATCTGTTATTGGAAGAGATTTTAAGAAACACATTCCTACGCGGGCTAAACAGGTTTTTGATGTAACAGGAGCAGGAGATACGGTAATTAGTGCTTTCACTTTGGCAATATCCGTAGGGGCAACACCTACTGAGGCTGGAGAAATTGCAAATTTAGCAGCCGGAATAGTAGTAGGAAAACTTGGCACAGCTACAACTACGGTTGATGAAATATTAAAAGCTTACAAAGACTTGTAAGGGGTAAGCAGATGTTATGTAGGATATGCAAATCTAAAGGTAAGAGAAATAAGGCTGTAATTTACATTAGACACCATAGGTTAGCTTTGTGTAAAGAACATTTCATTGAGTGGTTTGAAAAACAGACTGCGAAAACAATAAAGAACTTTAAGATGTTTAGCAAATCTGAGAAAATTCTAGTAGCTGTTTCTGGAGGAAAAGACAGTTTATCACTTTGGCTGGTTCTTCATAAACTTGGCTATGAAACCTACGGTTTTCATGTTAGCTTAGGTATAGAGGAATGGGACTATTCAAAAAACTCCTTAGAAATCTGCCGAAAGTTCTCGGAGAAGATAGGTAGACCTTTAATTGTTTTCAATCTTAAGGAAAGTTTCGGTTATACGATAGAAGAAATTGCAAAAGGCAGTGGAAGGAAGGATGTTTGTTCTGTTTGTGGAACTTTCAAAAGGTATATTATGAACAAAATCTGTAAGGAAAAAGGTTTTAAAGTTGTGGCTACTGGACATAACTTAGATGATGAATCTGCCCTTCTGCTTTCCAACACAGTAAGATGGGAGATAGGATACCTTGGTAGGCAACATCCGGTTCTACCAGAGAGTAACGGTTTTGCAAGAAAGGTAAAGCCGTTTGTGTTCTTTACAGAAAAAGAAATCGTGAGCTATGCAATTTTAAATGGAATAGAGTATTTAGATAGTGGCTGTCCAAATGCGAAAAAAGCAACTTCTCGTATATATAAAAGAGCTCTTGCATTAATTGAACATGAAATGCCTGGAACAAAACTTCGTTTCTATAAAGAATTCTTAAAGAAAGCTAGACCTATTTTTGAAAGAGAACTAAAAAGCTCCTTGGAACTCAAAGAGTGTGAAATCTGCAAGATGCCTACAACAAGTTCTGTTTGCACTGTTTGTAGAACCTTAGAAAGGGTTAAGGATAGATGTTAAAGGTTGGAAAGATAGAGTACTTAAATACTATTCCCGTCTACTATGGATTCTTTACTGGAGAAGTTCCAACCGAAGACATAAAGTTTGTGGAAAGTGTTCCATCTGAACTTAACCAAATGCTTAGGAATGGGGAACTTGATATCTCTGTTATCTCTTCTTATGAATACATCTTAAACAGCGAAAAATATCTTCTGTTTCCTAATTTCTCTATCTCTGCTAAGAAGAAAGTATTTAGCGTTCTTTTTCTTTCAAATGTTCCCATTCATCAGCTTCACCGTAAAGACGTTTGGTTAACCAAAAGTTCTATGACTTCTAAAGAACTCTTAAAGTTTATCTTAAAGGAAATTTACGGTGTAGAACCAAACTATAGGTACTATTCTTTAAAGGAAGGAAATCTTCCTAAAAATCCTACTGCCCTCTTAGTTATAGGTGATGACGCTTTAAAATTTTCACAAGCTAAAAAATTTCCTTTTGTTTATGATCTTGCGGAAGAATGGTTTAACCTCTTTGGTTTACCGTTTGTTTTTGCCCTTTGGGCTGTGAGAAAAGATAGCTTTGAAAAGAAAAGAGAAAAGGTAATAAACTTTTACAGACGTCTCAAACTTTCTAGAAGCATTGGACTTAAGTCCCTACAAGAAATTGCCACTGTTTACTCTTCCCGTTTAAACTTACCCACTACGCTATGTTATAAGTATCTTTCTCACCTTGAATTCAACTTATCTCACGAAAACTTGAAAAGTCTTAAGAAATTTTCTGAAGTTGTAAATAAACCTTTTAGTATTGAATTTGCTTTACACGAATAAAAGTCTTTGTCTAAGTTCTTCTTGAGCTTCCTTGTCTTCCAACTCTTTTACGATTATCTCAACTAATATTTCGTAGTCTCCTCCTTTCTCTTTCCATACTTCTACAGCTTCCTCAAAAACCAGCGATGCAGCTATTCCAAAGTAATCTGAGAGAATAGTTAAGATTTTATCCATATCTAACTTTTCCAAATCAGCGTTGCTTGTGGTAGTTGTTTTTGTCTCTTCCTTAGATCCAGGCAAAATCTTTGTTAATTCTTTACGGACTTCCTCTTTCAGTTCTTCTGGCAATTCACTAATTATGTTTCTTATAAACTCTTCTACCGTTTGGGATTTTTCCAGAGCATCCTTGACCGTTAACTGTGAAGCTATACCAAAGAAAGGGAATATGACATTCAAAACCTCATCAATTTTCTCTTCTGGGAAGGATAAGAAGGTTTTAGCAGCTTTCTTAACACTTGGAACCTTTCCGGTAAGTCTATCTATAATGCTTTTATGAAAAGCCTTAACCTCTTCATCTATATCTATTCCTTCTTCATTAGGAATTGCTTTCTCTAACCTTTTTATAGCCATTCCATCTTTAAATATATTTGTGACTATCTTTCCTGAAGCCTTGTAGTACTCTGTCTGAATATGGTATACACTGTTTCCGGCTTTAACATCTTGGTTTATTGAAGTTCCCAATGTTCCCTCCTGGGCTTCTAATATTGTAAAATCAATTATACAATTGCAAAAGTATAGAATTTAAAAATGGAGAGGTTAAGATGGAACTTAAAGGGGGTTTCAAGTCCACGTCAGAAATCTTGGATTTGCTCCAAATAGTAGCCCTTGGACGCAAAGAAGGAAAAGTTAACTTCAAAACAGAAGAAGGAAGGATTACAGTCTACTTTAAAGATGGTAAATTTGTAAATTTTGAATCTGCAATTCCTCTTTTTGAGAAACTTAGGAACAAAGTAGTAAACAAGGAAGTAGATATTTTTGACGCTGCAAAAGTTATACTCCATTTTTTATCTTTGCAGGACGAAGGAGAATTTCACTTTATAGAAGAATCCATAAATGTTGAGGAAATAGGAAGTGGAGATACAATGAACATAATGATGGACTTTACTAAGGAAGTAGATGAAATGCCTCCAAAACTTAAAGATATACTAAAAAATAATTTGTCTTTTACTCTTTCTGAAAGTCTTGAAAGCAAAGAAGTATGTTTCAGGAAAGAAGACTGGAAGATTTTTGTTGAAGCTGTAAAAGGAAAAAGTTCACGAGATATTGTTTTTCTTAACTTTCCCCTTCAGGACAGCATAAATGTTTTGTCCAATTTGCTAAATCAGGGAATAATTTCTCCAGCTAGTTCAGGAGAAGAAAAAACGATTGTTTCTTCCAATAAAGAGAATATAGCGGGTCAATATGTATCTCCTGAGAAAATGGAGAAGATTAGATCAATACTTCTTGAAGTTATGGGACCAATGGGAGAGTTTCTAATAGATGAAACTATGGATGAACTTGGTATAAGTGAAATTTCCGTTAGTCAAGTTCAAAAGTTCGTAGATATTTTAGTGTCCAAGATACCGGAATCTTGTTTTATTAACGGTGAAAGTTGTAGAGAAAGGTTTAAAGAGGACTTTACAAAAATATTGCTAGGAGGTGATTGATGCTCAAAAATCTAAGTATTACCGTTAAAGTCTTCTTAGTCTTTATAGTAGTTATAGCACTTTCAGCTGTATCTTTCGTTCATTTGCTTGATAAAACTTACGAAAAGAGTCTTGTATCTCAGGGTAGAAGTATTGCGCAACAAATTCTTCTCTTCCGTAAGTGGGCTGCAAGCTTCGGTGGAGTTTGGACAAGAGATAAGTATGATCCTCAGTTCGGATATCTCATGGAAATAGAAGCTTCTAATGGTACTGTGAAGGCATACAAGACTGATGAAACTCTAGCGGATCTAGGAGATGTTCACTTCTATCTACACAACCCTGCTCTTGCAACAAGGGAACTTTCAAAACTTTCTAAAGCTGAATATGGGTGGACTTTTAAAGTTGTTTCCGATAGATACATGGCTCCTGAAGGAAAACCGGATAAATGGGAAAGTATGGCTATTAAAAAGATAAACTCTGATCCTGAGTTCAAGAAGATAGGAGAGTACTGGAGCTGGGAAGGAGAAAAATTTAGATTTGCAAAGGCTATCTACGTTAAGGAAGGATGTCTCAAGTGTCACGGTACTCCTGATCAGATTCCACCAGAAATTATGAAAGCTTTGAAGGCTAAATATGGTGATAACGTAGAAAGAGCTATTAACTATAAGGTTGGAGAACTTAGAGGTATTGTTAGTGTGACAATTCTTCCTCCAAGTATTATTTCGACAGCTGTTTCCCTCATAGATATATGGAACATAGCACTCTTAGTTCTTGCTTTCGCAATCTTCTGGTGGGGAGCTAAAAAGGATATTATTGATCCTATTGAGAGACTTACAAAAGCAGCTCATGATATTAGCCTTGGAAAGCTTGACATAGACCTTAGAGTCAGAGGTCTCAAAGAGGAAGAAGTTAAAGATGAAGTTACAAAACTTGCAATTGCTATTGACAGGCTAAGAGCTAGTATTCAAATCGCTATGAATAGGCTTAAGAAAAAATAACTTCTAAGTTATGTTTCAAGTAAAGCCGCCTTTAGTGGCGGCTTTTTTTGTTTTACCAAGGAGGTAAAAATGACTTTTGAAAAGGAAAAGAGAAAACTTGTTTTTGTAGGAAGGGTTATCTTCGAGTCAGGTTTAACTGATACTCATGGTGGTAATATAAGTATGAGAGTTGACAATTATATTCTCATTAAAAAATCAGGAAAAATGCTTGGCTTTTTAGAACCTGAAGATATTGTTATTACAACTTTGGAAGACAACCCTGAAGTTGATAAAGAAGCTTCCATTGAACTAAAGGTTCACAGGGCAATTTACAAAAAACTTCCTTGGGTAAAGGGGATAGTTCACGCTCACTCACCTTATACAGTTGCCTGTTCTCTTCTTTATGATAAAGTAGAACCTCTTGATTCTGAAGGAAAATTAATTCTTGGAACCGTTCCCGTTTTATCGGCAAAAGAAGTTGTATCTTCATACGAAGTTGCGGAGAAACTTCCAGAGCTTTTGACAAAATCCCCTGCTGCTATAGTAAAATCACACGGACCTTTTGCCGTAGGTAGATCAATAGAGGAAGCCTTGAGAAACTTAAGTGCTCTTGAAAACTCTTGTAAAATAATTTCAATCATCAAGTCTATGGAGAGATAAGTTGGAATGGGGATTTAAGGAAATATGCATAGTAGGACTTGGACTGATAGGAGGATCTTTTGCTCTCAATTTAAAACTCCATGGTTTCCCAGGTAAGATTACAGCAGTAGATATAAGTCCTGAAACTATAGAGAAGGGGCTTGATCTTGAGGTAATAGATTCAGGAAGTATTAAACATTCCATTGCAAAAGACGCGGATCTTATAGTTTTAGCTGTGCCAGTTGGAGTCTATAAACAGGTAATAGAACAGCTTAAACCTTACATATCGGAAGGTGCTATAGTTACAGATCTTGGAAGTGTTAAAGGGCATCTTGTTTATATGTGTGAAGAACTTCTAAGAGGAGTTGCTCCTTTCGTAGGAGGACATCCAATCGCTGGGACGGAAAAATCCGGTGTGGAAAATGCCGTAGAGAATCTTTTCAACGGTGCAAAGTTTATAGTTACTCCTACTGAGAATACTGATAAAGAGGCTTTAAGAAAGATAAAGGCCTTATGGGAAAAACTTGGATCTACCGTAATAGAAATGGATCCTTTCTACCACGATAAAGTCTTTGCAGCAGTAAGCCATTTACCTCATGTTGTTGCCTATTCAATAGTTGATGCAATAAGTAAGCTTTCTGACGAACTAAGTACCGACCTCTTTAAGCTCACAGGAGGGGGTTTTAGGGACTTTACAAGAATAGCAATGAGTGATCCTGTTATGTGGCGAGATATCTGTATAGAAAATAGAGAGAATATTTTAAAAGCTTTGAAAACATTTAAAGCTTCGATAGAGGAAGTAGAGAAACTAATAGAAGGAAACAATAAAGAAGCACTTAGGAATTTCTTTGAATCATCAAGAAAGAAGAGAAGTTCAGTTAAATAAGATAAATGAAAATAAACTTTATCTTCTCTTTCCTTTTCTCTTTAATTTTTCATCTGACTATTATTTTTGTATTTTTTACTTACTTGGAGTTTTCTAGTTTTGTTCCTATTCAGCAAAACCAAGAGAAATTGGTCTTCATAGAACTTTCTGACAATATAGAGACGAAAATTCTAAAAACTAAACCTTTGAGAAAGTTAACAACAAAAGGAAAACAGAATAAAAAAGGAATGATTGTGAAAAATTCAAGAAAAAGAAAGGAGAAAAGGAAAATAACAAAGATTAAAAAACAAGAAACTGCTAGTAAAGAACTTTCCTACAGGAAAAAGGTTAAAGTTCTCAAGGAAGAAAATTTTGAAAAGAAAAGCTTAGTTGAAAGACAGGATAGAAAAAAAGGAGAAAAAGAATCTGATCTTAATAAGAGTAGTCATAGTTTCAATGAAAAAAGGGAAAAAAGATTTCAAAAGAATGAATCTGAAAGGAAAAGTCGCGAAGTTGAGTCTAAGAAAGAAAAGCTAGCAGCTAAAACAATACAAGCTCCAGAAAAAAGTAAGCCCTCAAATAAACTTCTAAATACTCCGATAAAATCTGAAGAAAAACCGTTTGATAAGAAAGCTTATATATCTCTTGTTCTTCAAGAAATAGAAAGAAAAAAGTTCTATCCACCACTTGCCAAAAGGTTTGGTATGGAGGGGAAAGTTTGGATTAAGTTTATTGTAAATAAGAAAGGTAAAGTTCTTAAGGTAGAAGTTTTTAGATCCAGTGGAAAGAAAATACTTGATAAAGCAGCCTTAGAACTTATAAGTAGATGTTCTTTTCCTCCCTTACCTCAAAACTTTAAAGGAGAGACTTTAGAAATAGAGGTAGCTATAAGGTATAGCTTGGAAGAATAGCTATAAGCCCTAACCATTGATGTTGTCAAGTGGAAAAAGTTAGATTTTTAAGTCTTTTTCGAAAAAAGTATTAAGCTAAAGAATTATCTTTCAACTTTTTTCTTAATTTTCAATAGATATTTTCTATAATACCTATCTATAAAGCAAATAAGAAGGAAGAAAGAAGAAGTGAAGAAGATATTGGGGATAACCTTCTACACAATAAAAGAAGTAGCAGAAATTTTGGGGAAGTCTGAGGCAACTATAAGGAATTGGATCTATGAGGGGAAGTTGGGGGCTACTCAAGTAGGAAGAGACTATTTAATACCTGACGGCGAAATTCTTGA
>JBDOLX010000031.1 GCA_039832905.1 Desulfurobacteriaceae bacterium
CTAAAGAAACCTTTACTACCGGACGCACAAAAAACACAGCCTACCAGACAACCTACTTGGGTTGATACACAAAGTCTTTCTCCTTTATAAAAAACAGATTCAACCGTAAAGCCATCTTGTGTTTCGTAAATAAACAGTTTATTCAGTGGACTCTGTAAACTCTTCACTATCTTCATCGTTAATTCCCACATTCTGTTTTGAGAAACACCTAAACTTATCATCCTTTTTCTCTTTTAGCATATTTATGTACTCGTTCCACTGTTCTTGACTAACAAAATAACGTATCGGATAGTGCTTTCTCGTCCCACCCTCAAGTTCAACGGTTAAAGTTTCAAGAGGAATGTTTATGTCCAAAACCTTTCCTTTTCCGTCTACTGTTTCTATTTCTTCTCCAACCTCTGGTAAGAATTTCTTAATGTAATAATTGGCTTCCTCAAACTTTAAACAGCACATAAGCCTTCCACAGGCTCCTGAAAGCTTTCCTGGATTTGGAGGCAGCCCTTGGAGTCTTGCCAAAGTTAAAGAAACAGAATCAAAACATTCTAAGAAATCTTTACAACAACAAACTCTACCGCACATACCAATGGCACCAATCATTTTTACTTCATCTCTTACTCCAATTTGCCTAAGTTCTATTCTTGTTTTAAAGTGAGCAGCCAAATCCCTGACAAGTTGTCTAAAATCAACTCTTGATTCTGCAGTAAAGTAAAAAACAATTCTCTCTCTATTTAAGGTTGTATAAGCTTTTACAAGTTTCATAGGAAGACTGTGTTTTTCTACTTTCTCTTTGCAAACCTCTAAAGCAGAAATGGCAAAAAGTTTATTTTCGAAAAACTTCTGAAGATCATCGTCGGTTGCTTCTCTTAAAGCCTTGTAAACAGTTTCCAAATCTACTTCAAATTTTTTAAGGCTTTTCTCATCTAAGTTGTAGACGTCTAAGACTTTTACTATTTCTTTTCCTCTATCTGTTTGAACTATAAGTTTTTTATTAAAACTTGGATTAATGTCTTTGTTTCCTACTGCAAGACCACTCTTTTCCGTATCGGGATATTTAAACTTAATGACCTTCATTATCCTCTCCACAAAGCAATTTGTTGAAGAATTAAAGTATTAATTCGTTTCCTTGCTTGCAATGTAAGAACAGTATAAACAATACTGAAAGTTTATGTTTATATACTTTCATAATAAAAGAAATCATAATAAAAGAAATTTTCAGAGTTTGACATTCCCAAAAAACTACGTATAATTTCTTAACTGAAAAGAGCAAAATGTCAAACTAAAAGGAGGGAAACATGAAGGGGAAGCTCAGCAAGCTTCGCACAGGGCTGCTTGCTGCCACTGTAGCAGCTGCTATGTCTTTATGTCTTAATACTACTAATGCAGAAGCAGCCCTAACAAAAATTTCTCCACAGACACAAGCTTGTATAGGATGTCACAAAGGAATGAACCCATCTCTTGTTCAACAGTGGGGCGTTAGCAAGCACGCAGGTGCTGGTGTAGGATGTTACGAATGTCACCAAGCTCAAAAAACAGACAAGGACGCTATGCAACACTTCGGATTCACAATTTCTGTGATCGTTTCTCCAAAGGATTGTGGCAAGTGTCACCCACAAGAAGCTAAAGAAATGATGAACTCTCACCACGCTAAAGCTAACAAGTTCGTAGGTTCCCTTGACAACGTTCTTGGAAGAGTTGTAACCGGAGAAGCTAACTTTAACCTTGGTTGTACACAGTGTCACGGTTCCAACGTAGAAGTAGGAAAAGGTGGAAAGCTTGTAGTTGGCCCATGGCCAAACATGGGTATCGGTAGAGCTAACCCAGACGGTTCTCTTGGTGCATGTTCTGCATGTCACTCCAGACACACATTCAGCCTAAAGCAAGTAAGACAGGCTGAAACATGTGGTAAGTGTCACCAAGGTCCAGACCACCCACAAATGGAAGTTTGGGAACTTTCTAAACACGGTATCGCTTGGAAAGCCCATGAGTCCGAAATTGAACAAACTCTCGATAACGCTAAGTGGGTTCTTGGTGAAGACTATTACCAAGCTCCAAACTGTGTAACATGTCACATGGGTGCTACATCTAACGGAGTTAAGGCTACTCACGACGTTGGAGCAAGAATTTCTTGGAACCTAAGAGCTCCAATATCCTTCCTCTTTGGTGGAGAGTACGATAAGCTCAAGGACAAGAGACCAGGTCTTTGGAAGAAGAGAAGAGCTGAAATGCAGAAAGTATGTCTTGAATGTCACCAAAGACCTTGGGTTGAAGGATTCTACAAGCAGCTTGACGAATACGTAAAACTTTACAACGAAAAGTTTGCTCTACCTGCTAAGAGAATTATTGGATTCCTCCACAAGAAAGGAATTATAGATAAGACTCCATTTAACGACATGGTAGAAATTGACTTCTGGCACCTCTGGCACCACGAAGGACGTAGAGGAAGACACGGTGCTGCTATGATGTCTCCAGACTATGCTCACTGGCATGGTATCTACGAGGTAGCACTTAACTTCTACTTCCACCTCATACCAGATGCAGACAAAGCTGTTATGAATGCATACAAGGCTAAGAAGATTAGCTACAGAGTTGCTAAGGAATGGAAAAAGCTTAAGAATGAAATTCTCAATTCTATTGACCACAAGTGGTTCAAAGGTCTTCCAAAGTCTGAACTCAGAAAGATTGCTGAATACTACAAGAAGAGATATGGACAAAGTGCTACTCACTAATAAATTCTATGGGGATACCCTTTTTGGGTATCCCTTTTTCTACTTTGAGCCATCGGAGGTCCAATGAAAAAAATTATCCTTTCCTCACTAATATTCTCATTCTTAGTTCCTACTATTTCACCAGCAGCAAGTGCTTTCTCCCATCACAAGATAGAAAAAAAAGAAATAGACTTTACCAAGGAACCAGCAAAATACTTAGGAGAAATTTACAATGATTATCATTTTTTCAAGATAGACGAAGGAATAAAAAAAGCGGAAAAAGCTCTTAAAATAATAGATAAAATCTACAAAAAGAATCCAAATGCTGAAATAAAAGATCCATCCTTAAATTGGAAAAAAGCATACCAAATAAAATCTACCATACATACCCTTTTAGGAATGTTATACTTTAGAAAAGCTCTTGATGTCGCAACTGAATCAAAAGAGAAAGAATCTGAATACTTAAGAAAAATTTTAAAAGAAAAAAAAGAACTTACAGATGAAGATATAGAAAAACTTTCTAAAATTGCCGAAAAGCAAAGGAAAATTTTAGAAGTAAAATCAAAAAAATACGCTAATCTCTCCTTAGATCATTTTAAAAAAGCTATAGAAGTTTTCCCGGACAATCCTTACCCTCACTTTCAGCTTGCTAAGTTTTACCTTACAGCTGGAGAAAGAGAACTTGCAGAAAAAGAGCTTGTAGAAACGGCAAAAATCTTTGTCAAGTGGAAGGATTTTAAAGCTTTAAATTCTCTTATTGATTTCCTTAAAGAAGCAGGAGCTGATACAGCTCTAATTAAGAAACTTGAGGATCTTAAAAGGAATAACGGCTAGATAAAATGACAAGGCTATTGATTGTTTCTCTAATTAGTACCTTGTTGCTAAGTTGTGGAACAGACGTAAAAGAAGAAGCGATTTCCGTTCCTGCCCCCTCCCAACCTTCATCCTTTACTTCTTCACCCCTTCCCCCTAAACAACTAACCGGTATAGAAAAACTCAATGAATACCAAAAGCACCTAGTATTTGCTGAAAGATACCTCGAAGAAGGAGACTTTTTTGAAGCTCTAAAAGAAATAGAAGTTGCAAAAAAATTTAAAACAAAGGAAGATCCTGTATTCTATGAACTTAGAGGAAAAATATACGACGGAATAGGAGATAAAGAAAAAGCTTTTGAAGACCTAAAAAAGGCTGCTTGGCTTTTCTATAAAGAAGAGAACTTTGATAAGGCTTGGGAGTTGCTCGGTTGGTTAAGGTCTCTTAGACCAGATTCTCCAGAAGTTGAAAAACTTGAAAAGAGTTTGAGGGAAGAAGAAATTTAGTATAATCTGAAACACCGAGCAACTCTATAGGTAAGGTGGAGGTTAAAAGTGAAAGAGAAGAAGACGTTGTTGGTAGCTGGAACAATCGGCTTTATATTAGCAGGAGTAGTGGCTGTTGGAACTGCTCAGATGATTGAAGCAACAAGTACTCCTTCCTTTTGTGGTTCGTGTCATGAAATGACTCCTATGGTCGAATCGTGGGAAACAGGGTCCCACGGACCGCTCGGAAATAAAGCAGGGGCTATTAGAGCTTCTTGTACGGAGTGCCACCTTCCTCACGGAAACGTGGTATCATATTTAGTAGCGAAAGGAGTATCTGGATTAAACGACTTTATTGGTCACGTATTTCATGGAGGATACAAAGATAATACAGAACATTGGCTAGAAAAGAGAAAAGAGAGAAATCACTACGTTTTCATCTCAAACTGCAAACATTGTCATGAACCTCTTCCTAAGAACATAATGCACCAAAAAATGGAAACTGGTGAGATTGACGGCAACTGCCTAAACTGCCATTGGTATGTCGGGCACGGATTTAACTTTGAAGCAAAACTAAAGGAATATTTTGAAAAGAAGAAGGAAGAACACAGCGAGGGTTAAAAACTTTTCGGGGAGGTGTAAAGTGAAGGTCAAAATTCTAACTCTTCTAACAGGCTTTATAGTAAGTAGTGGACTGGCGTTAGCGGACCAGCATCCTATGTCTCCGGAAGCCATAAAGAATCTACCTTTGCAACAGCAGCAGTGTAGGGTATGTCACCAAGCTGTTACCCCAGAAGTTTACAAGCAGTGGGCAAATTCTAAACATGCTGTTGCCAATGTAAGATGCTTCCAGTGTCATGGAACTTTTGAGGACTTCCACAAGATTCCTCCTATTGAAAAGTGTGCTGCTTGTCACTTCGAAGAAGTAGAAACAATGAAGCAAAAAGCACCAAGTATGCCAGGTATGCCAGGTATGAAATGTTGGACATGTCACACAGCACACGTATTCCAGTTCCATGGTAAAGGTGTAGGAAAGACAAAATCTGCTAAAGATTTTGGTATTAAGTAATGGAAAAATTAAGAATCAAGGAGGGTACGATGGGAATTGGAAGAAGGGAATTTTTAAAGAAAAGTGCCGCTTTAACAGCAGCATCTTTTGTAGGAATTAACCTTAAGATTAAAGCCAACGGGATTGGAATAGAAGAAGCTAAGGCTGAAGAAAGTCTTGTTCAAATCCCTGAAGAAGTTAGAAAGTCCTCTGCTTACAAGGTAGAAGGCGGATATGAATGGGTAAGGGGAGTTTGTCGTTTCTGTGGAACAGGATGTAAGGTATGGCTCGGTTTCAAGAACGGAAAACCTGCGATCATTCGTGGTGAAAGAAGTTCTGCAATTAACCAAGGTTTCCTCTGTATGAAAGGAATGCTATTCTACAAACTCTTCAGACATCCTGATAGACTAACTCAACCACTTTACAGAAAGAGCAAGAAAGAACCATTTAGACCAATATCCTGGGAAAAAGCTTTTGAGATCATTGCTGACGAAATGATCAAAGCAATGAGGAAGGGTGGCTACCACAAAAATGCAATGGGATGGTCTGGAATTGCGTACTACGGTTCCGGACAGTGTTTAACAGAGGAAACATACCTATTCCAAAAACTTTGGAGATGTGTAGGTTCCAACCACGTTGAAGGAAACCCAAGACTTTGTATGGCATCTGCAGTTGGTGGATACCTAACATCTTATGGAGCAGACGAACCTGCTGGAGGATTTCAAGATTTAGATGAAGCTGATACCATCTTTATTATCGGTTCCAACACTGCAGAAGCTCACCCAATTGTTTATAGAAGAATAATGAAAAGAAAGCTCTCCAACCCACAGGAAGTTATGGTTATTAACGCAGATCCTAGAGTTTCTCCAACTTCTAAGATTGCTGATATTCATTTACAGTTTAAGCCGGGAACAGACCTTGCCCTCCTCAACGCAATGGCATATGTAATCATAGAGGAAGGTCTTTACGATAAAGAGTTTGTAGAAAAATATTGTTCCTTCCACGCATTCACAAAAGGAAAGGACAAAGTTCCGCTAATCGGACACAAAGTTTCTTTTGAAGAGTATAAGAAGTTCATCTCCAAGTACACTCCAGAATACGCTTCTCAAATATGCGGTGGAAACATCACTCCTGACCTCATCAGAAAAGTTGCAAGGAGATTTGCGACTACTAAGACAGTAACTATTTGGACAATGGGAATCAACCAGAGAATTAGAGGCGTATGGGCTAACAACCTGATTACAAACCTCCATCTTTTAACTGGAAACGTCTTTAAAAACGGTGCAGATTCTCTATCCCTCACAGGACAGCCAAACGCGTGTGGTGGTGTTAGGGAAGGTGGTGGACTTTGCCACATCTTGCCTGGACACAGAGTGGTTAAGAAGAAAAAGCACAGAGAAGAACTTGAAAGAATCTGGGGAGTTCCAAAGGGAACAATTCCTCCAAAGCCAGGATACCACACTGTTAAGATGTTCTCTGCTATCTCTTATACAGAAGAAGACAAGAAGAGATTCCCAGGTCTTAAACCTATCTACTTCATTTGGGTAAACGAAACATCTCCACTTCAATCTCTACCTAACGTTACAAGATTCCGCGAAGGATTTGCAAGAGAAGACGTTTTTGTTGTAGTAACCGATATCTTCCCAACAAGAACCTCTGAACTTGCAAACGTAATCCTTCCTTGTGCATTCCACTTTGAGAAGACTGGAGTTTATGGTTGTACAGAACGTCGTTCACAGTTAACTCCAAAGGCTGTTAAGGCTCCAGGACAAGCAATGCCTGAAAACTGGATCGTTGTTAAGTTTGCAGAAGTTCTCGCAAGGAAGTTAAGAAGAGAAAGAGGTGAACTCAGAAGAAGATCTAGAATCGTCTACAATGCTCTTGTTAAACCTTATAAACATGTTGTAGACAAGGATCCATGGTGGGAGCTTCCAAAAACTATCTGGACTGAATACTCTCAAAAGTGTACAAAAGGAAAAGACAACGATCTTTCCGGTGCTACTTACGAAGTGCTTCTTGAAAGACCGGACGGAGTCCAGTGGCCAGCTCCAACCGTTGAAATTGCAAGAAAAGGAGGAACAAGAAGAAGATTCGTTGTTGGTCTTGATCCAATCGCAACAGAAGAAGCGAAAAAACGTGGACTTACAGACTGGAAAGTTATCGACTACGGACCTCTCCACAAGGACAGCAAGTTCTGGATCTGGTGTAGACCTTACAAGGGGGCAGCTGAAGAACCTGATGCTGAATATCCATTCTATCTATCCACAGGTAGGGTAATTGACCACTGGCATACAGCATCTATGACAGGACGTATTCCAGAGCTTATGGCAGACTTCCCAACAGCCTGGGTAGAAATCCATCCAAAAGATGCACAAAGACTCGGAATTCAACCTGGAGATCTTGTTCTCATAGAGACTCGCCGTGGACAGAACATCATTCCTGCAAGAATCTCTACAGATCAAGGTCCAATGGAAGGAATGGTATTTGTTTACTGGTATGACCAAGCTAAAGACAGAATGATCAACTTCTGTACAAAAGACGCTTATGACCCAGGTTCCAAAGAGCCTGAATTTAAGATCTGTGCATGTCGTATCAAGAAGTATTCTGATGCACGTCCATTAAAGCCATTCCTCGTTACCCTTGAAAGAGTGAGAGGTGGTTACCTCCACAACTCTGAACTTGACAAGGAACAAAAGCATCCTGTGTAAGATAATCTAAGAGAGGGGAGGGATATCCCTCCCCCTTTTATTTTTTGTCTCATTTTATCTATTTTTTATCTATTTTTAAATATCAACTAATATTACGAGGTTTATAATGCCCATAGCTGGATGTGTCGTTTCCATAAAACCTTCTAAGGCAAAAGAGGCAGAAGAAAAAATATCTTTAATTCCTGGAGTTGAGATATACGGTGGAGAACTGAAAGAAGAGGGAAAAATCTACTACCTAGTAGTTGTTATCGAAGGAGATACTTTTGAAGATTTGGAGTTCATTGAAAGCCAGATAAAGGAAATAGAAGGCGTCCTTAATGTTTCCGTTGCTGAAGCTTACTTCTTGGACGAATTTGAGAAAATAGAAAAGGGAGAAACTGTCCCTTCAAATCCGTTTGGAAGGAGAAGAGGAGAAACAGAGATACCTACCTTACCTATAGAGGAAAATGATGAGAAAGTTCACTAGAAGAGAAGCTATAAAAGTGACTTTAGGTTCATTCCTCGCGGGTATTTTTTCATCTTGTGATCTGTCTGATTTAAAAAATCCCAAAACAATGATCAAAACACCGATAAAAACCAACATTTTGCGTCCACCTGGAGCCGTGCCGGAAGAAGAATTTGCAAAAAAGTGTATTAGATGCGGAAGATGTGGAGAAGTCTGTCCTTACCACTGCATAAAATACTTCGATGTAAAGAGTGGAGGAGTCTTTTCTGGTACACCTTATATTAATGTTATGGAAGTGCCTTGTTATTTGTGTATGAAATGTGTCTATGTTTGTCCAACAGGTGCTTTAGTTCCTTGTGATAAAGATGAAGTTAGAATGGGAGTTGCTGTAATCAACAGAGAAGCCTGTGTAAGCTGGCAACAGGAAAAAACAGGTCTCATGTGTAAAACTTGCTTTAACGTTTGTCCATTTGCAGGAATTGCAATAAAAATAGACCACGATTTTAGACCTTACATCGTTGAAGAATACTGCACAGGCTGTGGAATATGTGCATATTCTTGCATTGCAGACCAATACCCAGAAAACAATGGTAAAAAAGCAATAACAATAGAACCTGTAAAATGGAAAAAGATTAAGAAAGTGAAGCTGGAAGACATTAAGAAAAGCTAAGAGGTAAGTCGTGAAAGGAAAAAGCTTTCTTGAAAAAATAAGAAGTTCCTTAGGAAAAATAAACACGTGGCGTTTCTTTATCTTGTTTTCTGCTTTTGTCGTAATCATCGGTAATCCGTTTGTTAACTACAAATGGGATATAAACTTCATTCAAGGGTGGTTTCAGTCTTTTGGTATTGGGAACCTTTGGATAGTTTCTCCCTTAGAAGGACTTGAGACAATTCTAACTGCTAAATTTCTCTACACTGCCACAATTGTTGGTATGGTAGTTCCTGTCCTTTTAGCTTTTTTACTTGGCAGAGTCTTCTGTAGCTGGCTATGTCCGATAGAGTTTCTCTCAAATCTTACAGATAGAGTATTGGGCTTCCTCTCCAAAAAACTAAGATACAGGAAAGATTTAATAACCCTTCCAAGAAGGATAATCTGGTTTGTTCTCATTACAGAACTTTTAATTACTCTGATCATTGGCTATCCAATGTTTGTTTGGTGGTCTCCTCCAGGACTTGTCGGTAGAGAAGCTATGTTTTACGCCTTTTATAAAGTAATAACAATAGAAATTGTTATAGTTGTAGCTGTTTTGTTTTTCAATCTACTTACAAGAAGATTCTTCTGCCGTTATTTTTGCCCCTTAGGAGCTACTCTTGCTCTCATTGGCAAAAAGAGGCAACTTGTAATCAAATACGACAAAGATAAATGTATAAACTGTAAGGCTTGTGATACAAAATGTCCTATGGGAATAAAGCCAAGCATCGGAGAAAGCCAATCGGTTTATTGCTGGAACTGTGCCGAGTGCGTAGATACGTGCCCGACAAAAGCTCTTAGTTTCACTTGGAATGATGATGGAATTATTAAATTAAAAGTTCATAATAGTTTGACAAGTATGAAAAATACTGATAAATTGATAACTACAAAATAATTAGCTTTGGAGGTAACAAAGATGAAGAAAATAGCTTTGACTCTAGCTATTACCGCTGTTGCTTCCGTACCAGCAGTTGCTGGAGTATGGAGTCAGTCTTGTACAGGTTGTCATAATGGAGGATTAGCCCAATCTGCAGAACAGCTTAAAGCTAAGTTTAAAACTCCAGAAGCTTTTGTCAAGGCTGCCCAGGAATCCACTAATCCTATGATGATGGCATACAAAAATGATGTTGAAACACTCAAAAAAGCAGCAAAAGAGCTTTACGGTAAATAAGAACTTTTTCATGGGAGGTCTCCACCTCCCATTTTTATTATTTACTATCATTTTGCTAGCTCCTCTACACTCTAAAGGGCAGGTATGGGATTTTTTCTGTGCTACATGCCACAATGGTAGTGAAGCTCCTACAAAAGAAGAACTCTTAGAGAAATATTCAACTAAAGAAAAATTTCTGCAAGCCATAGAAAATTCCAAAAATCCTTATATGGTTAGACTAAAACCCCAGAAAGAACTAATAGGAAAAGCGCTTAAAGAGCTTTTTGGTGATCAATGATCCTTGAAATACCTTCAAATGTAAGATTGTCAATGTATATAGCATCTTTTATAAAATCTTTAACTAAATATCCTCCCCCACCAGTAATTATGACTTTTTCTGTCTTGTAAATACTAAGAGCTTCTTTTATTCCTCCAACAATAGAAAGAAGAACTCCATTCTCTATACATTCAACCGTACTCTTCGATGGAATACCTGTTTTTTTAAAACTTTCCACCTTAGGAAGCTGAGAAGTTTTTAGACTTAAAGACTCTGCCATTAGTTCAAAACCTGGAAAAATAACTCCTCCTTCGAAAACTCTATCTTTTACTAAATCCACAACTACCGTTGTTCCAACACTTACAACAGAAAAACTATCCCCGTAAAGGAGTCCACCACAAGCATTGGCTATTCTGTCAGCACCAAGCAGTCTTTTGTTTTTGTAGTTAATTTTGATAGGAAGAGGAGTATTTGCAGATATAAAAAGAGCATCTTTAAAAATTTTTTTTAGAATCGGATTCAATTCTTTCACAACAGAGGATATTCCAGTCCTTTCTATTTTCACATTACAAAGATCTGAAAGTATCTTTGGACACTTTAAAACTTTCTTTGTTGAAAATTTCTTTAATAACTTTATTTTTCCCTCTTTTTCAAGAGCTACTTTAAGAAAAGTATTTCCAACATCTACTAGGAGTTTCTCCATTCTTTCATTCCTGTAATCAATTGAAAGGCTTTTGTAACGTCCCCTGCTCCAATAGATAAGAAAACATCTCCCGGTCTTAATTCCTTTGATATAAGACTGCAAGCTTCTTTCAAACTTCCTGCATAAACAGCCCCACACTCTTTTGCCAAACTTTTTGCATTAATCCCATTTACAGGTTCTTCTCCTGCTGAATAAATGTCAGAAATAAAAAGGTTATCTATCTTCTTCAAAACTTCTACAAACTCTTTCCAGAGAAGTTTAGTTCTTGAAAATCTATGGGGCTGGAAAAGAACAACAATTCTATTTTTTGGGAAAGAACTTTTTACAGCTTCAAAAGAGCTCTCTATTTCTGTTGGGTGATGGGCATAGTCGTCTATGAAAATTACCCCGTTGACTTCTCCCTTTATTTCTATCCTTCTACTTGCATTTTTAAACTCTCTTAAACTTTCAGCTATTTCAGAAAAAGGAATTCCTATTTCTAAAGATATTCCTATTGCTGCCAGTGAATTTAGGATATTATGTCTTCCCGGAATACTAAGAAAAATTTTTCCTAAGTTTTTTCCTCTGTAACAGACGGTAAACTCACTGCCTAAAATTTTGTACTCTATATCCTTTGCATAGATATCAAACTCATCGCTAAATCCATAAGTTTCCTTTCTTTTATAAACTTTAGGTATGATTTCCTTAACGTTTGGACACTCTCCACATAAGAAAACTTTTCCATAAAAAGAAACTCTATTCGCAAATTCCAAAAAAGCCTTTTTTAAATTCTCAAAGCTTTTATAGTAATCAAGGTGATCTTTATCTATGTTTGTAATAACCGATAATGTCGGAGAAAGTTTTAAAAAAGTCCCGTCACTCTCGTCAGCTTCGGCTACAATCCAGTTACCACTGCCGCTTTGGGCATTTAACCCATCAAGGATAGAAAGCCTTCCACCTACCAAAATCGTTGGATTTAAACCGCACTTTTTGAAAATAGTTGCTATTAAAGAACTTGTCGTTGTTTTTCCGTGAGTTCCTGCAACAGCTATTCCTTCCTTAAGTTTCATTAGATCGTTTAAAACATCTCCCCTTGGAATAATTGGAATTCCAAGTCTCCTTGCTTCTATAAGTTCCACATTATCTTCTTTTACAGCTGAAGAGTGAATTAGAATGTCCGTTCCATGAACGTTTTCCTTTTTATGTCCTATAAAAACTTTTATTCCAAGCCCTTTTAATTTTTCTATCATAGGACTAGTTTTAATATCAGAACCTTGAACATAACAACCTTTTTCTTTGAGGATTAGGGCTATGCCGGACATTCCAATTCCACCAATGCCAACAATGTGTATACGCAAATTTCTTGTCAAGAAAACCTCCCGGGTTAAATTTCAAATATTTGCAATAGCTAATTTTAATAGAAGAGGTTAGGGTATGCCAATTTTACTAACTGGAGTTTACGAAGGGAAAAAGCTCGTTAGAGAACTTAAAAAGATCGGTTTAAGAAAACATGACGTAAGAGAAACTTTCATTGCAAACGGTTCCACACTGATATTTTTGAAGGATGAATCTTTGTGTAATGACATTTTTAAAGAATTTGTTCCAGATGAAGAAACCATAAAGGAAATAGTAACCGTTCACACTTACGTTGAAAAGTTCAAAAATCTCATTGACACAGAAAGGCTTGCTGAAATGGAAGCTCAAGAGGAAGAGATTAGAAAACTCTCTGGAAGGGAGAGAGAACTCCTTGGAAGGGCAATTTTAGACCTAAAAGGAACAAAAGCTGGAATGAAGTTTCACCTTCACCTTGTAAGGTTTTGGAGGGAAAAACCAATAGAAACAGAGATAACAAGTGGAGATGTAATTCTTGTCAGCAAAGGAAATCCTTTAAAGAGTAACCTTGTTGGAACCGTTGTAAGGATAACAGAGAAAACAATAACTGTTGCCTTTGAAGAAAAACCACCAAACTGGGTTTATAGAAAAGGTGTAAGAGTAGACCTTTACATTAACGATGTTACTTTTAAGAGAATGGAAGAAAACTTAGAAGAACTTAGACATGCAGTTGGAAGACAAAGAGAATTAAGAAACATTATACTTGGTCTTAAAAAACCAACCGAAGCTAAAGAAGAAGAGTTTGAACTTGTTGATGAAAGACTTAATGGGACTCAAGTTAAGGCTGTAAAGAAAGCTCTTGGTTCTAAAGATTTCTATTTGATTCACGGACCGCCGGGAACTGGAAAAACAAGTACAATCACAGAACTCATCGTTCAGCTTGTTAAAAGAGGAAATAAGGTTCTTGCTACTGCAGACTCAAACATTGCGGCTGATAATATCCTCCTTAATCTTTCCAAATACAAAAACTTAAAACTTGTAAGAATTGGTCATCCTGCAAGGGTTTTAGAGGAACTTGAGAAATATTCCATTTATGCCCTTTACGAAGAACATGAAAAAACTCAAAAAATTAGAAACGGTTGGGAAAGGGTGAGAGAATTAATAGAAAGAAGAGATCAGTACAAGAAACCTGTTCCTACTTTAAGACGGGGAATGAGTGATGAGGAAATAATCTACTTCGGAAGGAAAGGAAAAGGTATTAGGGGACTTTCCAAAAAAACCGTGCGTTCTATGGCAAATTGGCTTTTGACAAATTATGAAATTGACGTAAGAATAAAGGCTTTAAAAGAGATGGAAAATGTCCTTCTTAGAGAGATACTTGCCGATGCAGACGTGGTCATTTCTACAAATTCTATGGTGAAATCAGAACTTTTAGATGGCTTCTTCTTTGATGTAGCTGTAATAGATGAAGGAAGTCAACAGGTAGAACCGTCTACTCTAATTCCAATAATGAAAGCTAAAAAATTCTTTATTGCTGGAGATCATAAACAGCTTCCACCAACTGTAATGAGTGAGGAAGCTAAGGACCTTGAAAAAACTCTCTTTGAAAAATTAATTACGAATTACCCATCTCTTTCGTCAATGCTTGAAATACAGTACAGGATGAATGAAAAAATAATGGAATTTCCAAACAAGGAATTTTACGAAGGGAAACTGAAAGCTGCTGAAAGTGTTAAAAACCATACCTTAGCCGACTTTAACTTACAAGCACCTTCTAAATTTAAAGAAATCTTGGAACCAAACGTTCCAATTGCCTTTCTTGATACTTCTACGATAAACGCTTACGAGTTTCAAGTAGAAGGTTCTACATCTTACGAAAACTATGAAGAAGCCAAGATTTGCATAACAATCGCTGAAGAACTTATTAGAATGGGGCTTGAAAGAAGAGATATAGGAATAATCACTCCTTATGCAGCCCAAGTTAAACTAATAAAACAGATGCTTTTGGAAAGGGACTTGAAAGTAGAAGTAAATTCTGTTGACGGCTTCCAAGGAAGAGAAAAGGAGGTAATAATTATTTCGTTTGTTCGCTCAAATGACAAAGGTGAAATAGGATTCTTGAAAGACTTAAGAAGATTAAATGTAGCTATAACAAGACCAAGAAGAAAGCTTATAGGAGTAGGAAACGCAAAGACCTTATCTTCCCATAGCACTTACAGAAGGTTCCTAGAATACGTAAAAGAGAACGGAGTATTTATGGGAGCTGGAAACTAACCAACCAGCTCCTCTTCTTTTACCGGTTCGAGATCATCAAGCCATCCAGCGTTTGGTGTAAGCTTTCTCTTAAAGAGTTTTCCAACCTTCTTAGGATTTTTGGCTTGGTGGTATTTAAGGTAGATCTCGTCTCCGATAATACCGACAATTTCTATTTTTCCTGTTTTATGGGACATTATGTATTTAAATCTTTTAGCATGTCCATCCAGTCTCTGCTTTGCCTTTTCTACTATTTCGTATCCTTTCTTCAAAGGAACTTGGAAGTGGGTTTTAACACGTTTAACGGGACGACACTGGAACACATAGTATGGAACCACACCACAAGATGTAATCTCTTTCATAAGAGTTACCAAAACTTCCGGATCGTCATTTACGCCTTTAAGTAAAACGGCTTGATTACTAACAACAACTCCACTTCTAATAAGAGCGTCTACTGCTCTTCTTGCTTCTTCTGTCACTTCCCTTGGATGGTTAAAGTGGGTAACTAAGTAAACTCTTTTCTCAGGAGTCGAATATCTTGCAAATACATCTAAGAGCTTTTCATCTTCATAAATTCTCATTGGATAAAAAACAGGAGTTCTACTACCAAAACGAATAAACTTTAAATGTTCTATTTTTGATAGTTCCTTTAGAAAGTATTCTATAACGTCGGTTGGTAGAACAAGTGGATCTCCTCCAGAAATCAGAACATTAGTTATCTCCTTGTGTTCTCTTATGTATTCAACAGCTCTATCAAAGAGTTTAACGGTTTCATCTGTTGGAATACCTACCATTCTCTTTCTAAAACAGTGCCTACAGTAGCCAGCGCACCTATTGGTTACAAGCAACAGTGCTGTCTCTTGGTATTTGTGTTGCAAACCCGTTAAAACTGTGTTTTCTTTTTCTCCACTTGTATCGTAAGAACCTGCAACATCAAGTTCGCTGAGAGACGGAAAGATAATATTCTTGATTGGATCGTTCGGATCATTCCAATCGATTAATCGTGCATAATAGTCTGGAATAAACATAGGATGTTTTTCAACAACCTTTTGAAGCTTTTTCTTTTCCCCTTTGTCAATCTCAATTTGAAAAGCTTTTTCTATTTCTTCTATAGAGGAATAACCGGGTATCTTCATAGCAAACCCCTTAATTTAAATTTTTTCAAGGACTAGAGAAATTGAGGAGGCTATAAATTTATATGATAAAAATATTAAGACTTAAGCGCTTCGTCAAGTTTAAGGCTGACAAGCCTTTGATATAATGATAGACACTCAACAACAGGAACATGGAGGGAACATGGGAGATAGGGTATTTTTCGGTTTTCTTATAGAGGATGCTCATAAAAGACTTCTTGAAGAATTCCCCGACGAAAAAATAAGAATTTTCATCCAAAAAATTGCCGACTATTATATTCATTCTTGGAAAAAAATGGCAGCTTCTAATAAGAAGACATCGTGGAACTGGGCTTCCGCTTTCTTTGGATTCTCATGGATGGCTTACAGAAAGATGCTTAAACTAGCTTTGCTATGGTTTGTTATGCTTAGTGTTCTTGAGTTAATTACAGTTGCTGGAGCATCAATTGTTGGAGGAGAAAATTTCGCCATCGGTATTATAGCATTAATAGGCATTTCTTCTTTTCTTATTATGCCGATTGTGTTTGGACTGTTCGGGAACTACATATATGCTTCTTTTGTCTATGAAAAGCTAAAAGAAATTGAAATTATAGACCCTGACCTTAGTGAAAGTTCTCTTTTACTGGAAGGAGGAACCTCTTGGGGAAAAGTACTCCTGTTTTTAGCAGGCTCACTAATTGTTGAAATAATTTATATGGCTATCCAAACTTCCCTCTTATCTCCTCCTTCAGGGTTCTGATTACTTCTTTTAAAAGGCTGGATACCATTTGGGAAACCTCCTTAGAACGTTTAACTACCTCCTTATGGGAGGTTTCCACGTTCAGTGCATCATTTGTTATGATCGTTAAAGCGGCGACTTTCATTCCTAAAAAGTTTGCCACGATAACTTCTGGAACGGTAGACATACTCACAACGTCTGCTCCTATAATTTCCAAAAATCTTATCTCTGCAAACGTTTCATAGTTTGGTCCAAGACAAGAAGCAAGAATAACTGGTGTAATCTTTATTCCAAGCTCCAATCCTTTTTGTAAAAACAAATTAGAGATATGGTCGTCATAAAACTTTTTTCCATTTACAAAAACCTTACTTCCATACTTTTCTATAAGACCAACCAAAGGATTCCTTCCAAGAAGGTTAATATGATCAACAATTACTCCTACATCGTTTCGAGAAGCTCTCCTACTAATCGCCCCAGAAGCACAGGTAGGAATAAAGATTTCAACTCCCAAAGCTTTACAAAGTTCAGGAATAAATCTCATCTCTTCATCGCTTTTTCCTTCGTAGTAGTGAAAACGTCCTTCGAAAAAAAGAATTCCTTCACAAATCTTTAAAGTTCCTTTATGTCCAGGAACAGTTACTTTAGGCATACTCGGAATTTGCTCATAAGGTATTTCTATTCTTGTCCCTTCAAGTTCTATTCCTGAACCTCCAACAACTGCTATATCAAAATTTTCAAAACCGGATACCTTTTTTATAAATTCAGCTGCTTTCATTTTCTCGCCTTTTGCTTAAATTCTTGTTTTCTGAATTAAAAGCTTTGAAATGTTTTTACCTAAAAGATTTGACTTTGTAAATATAGAAATAAAGACGTTATATTCAGGTAAATATTCAAAATCCTCTATTCCTCCAATTTTATAAACAGGATTAGAAACATTTTCTATCCCAAAAGAAACCTTGTCCTTATATACAAGAAGAATCCTTCCTCCTTTAAAGTTTGCAATGTTTCTTAAGATTTTTGATACAGAACCTATACTTTCTGAGACTAGAACCTCAAGATTTCCGTCTTCATCTATATCTATAACCTTTGGCTTTGGACTCAAATAATAGCTTACAAGGTAATCTCCAACATACCAACTAAGAACATTTGGGGAAAAGCCAAAAACTTTTGGAGAACGCCAAATAACCTTATCTCCAATGGCTACACTTAGATAACCTTGAGGATCATAGTAAACAACATACTTTCCGAGAAACTGCCCACTTGTTACCTGAAAATCGAATGGAAGAGAAACTTTTTCTCTCTCCTCTAACTTTTCTTTCTCCAACTTAAGAACGTAAATTCCTTTCTTGTAAAAGGAATCTTCACTTCTACTAACTTCTTGACCATATATAACGTCATTTACGCCGTCTCCGTTAGTATCGAAACCGGAAACCACCAAGTCAGAAGTAGCAATCTTAACCAGCTTTCCATTTCTTACTTTGAAAATACCAGATGATACCTTTTTTGCTTCATCATCAAAGCTGTTAACAAGAATTTCAAATCTTCCATCTCTGTCAACATCAACAGGTGATAAGTGAAAGATATAAGATCCATCTAAAGGATTTTCAAATTCATAAACCTTCTGTGCTTTAAAGGAAGAACTAAGGTGGAAAACTTCTATCTTATTTTCTACGGCAACAACTATCTCTTTTTCCTGGGTTCGATCAATGTTGCCTATAAATAGACTTCTTGCGTGTCCATCAAAACTTAGAATAACTTCGTATGGAACGCTTAATGTAGTGTTTATCCCTGAAAAAGGTATAAACTTTACAAGCGTTTTAGTAGTATCATAAATTTCTATCCCGCTGGGAGAAACTATAAAAAAGGCGTCAAAATTTTTTAAATCGTCTTTAGAAACCTTTTCCCTAAAGTCTTCTGGGAGCTTAAGACTAAACTTCTTTTTAAAGTTATTCTCCTCTTCCTTAGAAGACAAACTCCAGAAGTTTATTTCTTTTTTTATCTTTTCGTAAAGTTTTTCTCCCTTTTCTCCTGCAAAGTTTAAAAAGAGAACTTTGCGAAAAGAAAATCTATTTACTTGGTCTCCAATTGTGGGTTTTCCAATAGTAGAAATAGCTATTGAGTAAGTATCCTTCACTTCCTTAATCCTTAGGACAGATCCTTCTTTAAAAACGAAAATATCTCCTACAGATACTCCTTTATTCTTTCCAACATCAAGAAGATATCCTTCAAAACTTTTTAGAACTACTTGCCCTTTCACTGGAGTGAATCTTCTTTTTAGTATCTTAACTACATCATCAATACTGTAGGCTTTTAATGTTGAGGAATCCTTCTTTTGTAATGGTTTAGTATTTACCTCTTTCGTTTTAGCTCCACACGAAAGAAAAAAGAAAGCAAAAAGGAGAGTTAAACCTTTTCTCATAATTACTCCTTTCTGTATTAGATTTTCTTTATCATACCAGAAAACTTTGGCACAAATCTTGCTACTTAAAAATAAAAAAACATCCATAAGGAGGAACAATGGTAGAGGAAGGAATTAAAAGCTTAGTTCAGTCTCTAAATGTTTTTTTATCTTCTTGCCGGTGCTGTAATGATTCTTTCAATGCACGCAGAGCTTGCTTTCTTGGAAGCTGGAACTGTTAGAAAGAAAAACCAAGTAAATGCACTTGTAAAAATCATAGTGGACATAGGAGTTGCAACCGTTGCATACTTTCTAATCGGTTATCCTCTTGCCCGTGAGTTTTGCTTTATGAAACCTGCAAGTTTGTTAGCTGCCGATCATGGTTGGGAACTAATTAAGTTCTTCTTCTTCCTAACTTTTGCTGCTTGTATTTCAGCAATAGTTTCTGGTGGAGTCGCAGGAAGAATGAAGTTTAGACCTTACATTACAGCCGGTTTCTTCTTAGCAGGAATTATCTACCCAATTTTTGAGGCTATCTTCTGGGGAAGATGGTCAGAAGCGTTTAACGGGTTTATAGAGAATCTCTTTGGGGCACCTGTCCACGACTTTGCAGGTTCTATGGTTGTTCACGGTCTTGGAGGATGGATAGCTTTGCCGGAAATCTTCATCCTAGGTCCGAGAATGGGGAGATACGTTAAAGGAAGGTCAAAGCCTATTCCAATTAGCAACATTCCATATCTTGCTCTTGGTAGTTGGATCTTAATAATTGGTTGGTTCGGATTCAACGTTATGAGTTCTCAAACTGTAGATGGGATTTCTGGACTTGTAGCTGTTAACTCCCTATTTGCACTTGCTGGAGGTATTCTTGGAGGAGTCTTTTTTGGAAAGAACAACCCAGGATTTATTCACAACGGAGCTTTGGCAGGACCTGTGGCAATTTGTGCAGGTTCAGACATTGTGCACCCAATAGGTGCATTTGTGATCGGAGTTGTTGCTTCTTGGATATTCATCAAGGCTTTTAAACTAAAAATAGACGATGTTTTGGGGGTTTGGCCTCTTCATGGTCTTAGTGGTATTTGGGGAGGAGTAGCTGCAGGAATATTTGGACAAAAGTTTTTATGGGGATTAGGAGGGGTATCTCTTCTTTCTCAAGTTTTTGGGGCTATTGCTACAACTGTTTATGGGGTTGTTGCAGGTTTTATTCTTTATAAGGCATTTGATACTGTGTTTGGACTTAGACTCTCTGAAGAAGAATTTAACGGGGCAGACCTTTCTATTCACAAGATCACTGCTTATCCTGAAGATTCCTTCAAAGTTTAATTTAGATACCATTAAAGGCTTCCCTCTTTTGGGAGGCCTTTCCTAAACTATTGGTAATAGTTATTATTAAAGAAGAAAAGATTTCATTTGGAGGTATTTCTCTTGAAAACTCTTGAGAAAAAGAAAAAAAGAAACACCCGGCAGAAAGCTGTTATATTTCAGGTAGTTAAGGACTCCAACGATCATCCAACAGCTGAAACTGTCTATGAAAGGGCTAAAAAGGAACTTCCCACAATAAGCCTTGGAACTGTTTACAGAGTATTGAAAGAACTTGTTTCCGAAAGAAAGATAAAAGAAATCATCATAGATAAACAATCAAGATTTGATCCAAAAACCGAATTTCACCACCACTTCATCTGTAAAAAGTGTGGAAAGATAGAGGATGTAAAAACACCTATGTGTAAGTATACTTGTAAAAAACTTGAACAGAAAGGCTACCTTATTGAAGAAATTGAATACAAGTTTTATGGGCTCTGCGCCGAATGCGTTGCTGAAAGTTAAAGCACATACCTCAAAGCCTGCACAAATTTTGTGCAAAGCTAACTTTTCAGTTTCAGGTAAATCTTTGCATTCCCTTAGAGAAAATAAATTGGCATGAATTTTGTTAGAATAATTGCCAAAGCAGACTGGAGGTCGGATATGAAAAAAATAGAAGCAATTATTAAACCTTTTAAACTTGAGGAAGTAAAAGATGCTCTTACAGAGATAGGAATCCAAGGTCTTACAGTATCAGAAGTAAAAGGTTTTGGAAGACAGAAAGGACACACTGAACTCTATAGAGGTGCTGAATATGTAGTAGATTTTATTCCAAAGTTAAAAATAGAAGTTGTTGTTCCTGATGATATTGCAGACAAGGTTGTCGAAACAATAGTCAACGCAGCAAGGACCGGAAGAATCGGAGATGGAAAAGTTTTTGTAATACCTGTTGAAGAAGCTGTAAGAATAAGAACAGGAGAGAGAGGCGAAAATGCCATTTAACATACACTCTAAGGAGGGAGAAATGAAACCTAAAAACGCAAAAGAGGTCGTAGAACTAATCCAAAGGGAAGGTATTAAGTTCGTAGACCTAAGATTTACTGACATGTTCGGAACATGGCACCACATTACCTTCCCAGCTCACGAAATTTCTGAGGAAAGCTTTGAACAAGGACTTTACTTTGACGGTTCTTCTATCCGCCAGTGGCAACCAATCAATGCAAGTGATATGATGTTCAGACTTGACCCAACCACTGCAACAGTTGATCCACTTTCTGAAATCCCAACACTTGTAGTAATTGCTGATATCGTTGACCCAATCACTAAAGAACCTTACCACAAAGACCCAAGAAACATCGCAAAGAAAGCTCTTGAGTACCTAAAGTCTACAGGAATTGGAGATACAGTCTACTGTGGACCAGAACCAGAATTTTTCATCTTTGATGACGTTAAGTTTGATGTTGGTATGAACTTTGGTTTCTTTGAAGTGGATTCTGTAGAAGGTGTTTGGAATACAGGGAGAGAAGAATCTCCAAACCTTGGACACAAACTACCCGTAAAGGGTGGATACTTCCCGGTTCCTCCAGCAGACCAGCTTGACCACATTAGAAAAGTAATGTCTATGAAGATGGAAGAAGCAGGTCTTGTAATAGAAGCTCTTCACCACGAAGTTGCAACAGGCGGTCAGTGTGAAATTGACTTTAGGTTTGGAACACTCGTTGAAGCTGCTGACAACGTTCAGTGGTTAAAGTACATCGTTAAGAATGTAGCTAAAATGTTTGGAAAGACCGCTACATTTATGCCAAAGCCACTATTTGGAGACAACGGTTCCGGTATGCATACCCACATGTCCATTTGGAAGAACGGGGAAAACCTCTTCCACGGTGACAGCTACGCAGGACTTTCTGAAACAGCACTTTACTTCATTGGTGGTATCATCAAGCACGCAAAAGCTGTATGTGCATTTACAAACCCAACAGTTAACTCTTACAAGAGACTTGTCCCAGGATACGAAGCTCCAGTAAACCTTTGCTACTCTGCAAGGAACAGATCTGCTTCAATAAGAATTCCAGCCGTATCTTCTCCAAAAGCTAAGAGAATAGAAGTTAGATTCCCAGATTCCTCAGGCGTTCCATACCTTGCGTTTACAGCTCTTCTCATGGCTGGGCTTGATGGAATTGAAAACAAGATCCATCCAGGAGAACCTATCGACAAGAACCTTTACGACCTTCCACCAGAAGAACTTAAGGACGTTCCAACAGTTCCAGCATCCCTTGAAGAAGCCCTTGACGCTCTTGAAAAAGACTACGAGTTCCTTACAAAAGGCGGCGTAATGACAGAACAGTTCCTTGAAGACTACATTGAGTACAAGAGAAAGGAAGAAATTGAACCTATTAAGCTTAGACCAACTCCAATGGAATTCCTTCTTTACTTCAGCGTCTAAATTTCTGGCTCCCTTTGGGGAGTCTTTTTTAAACAACAAAACTTTTTTCTTTTAAAAGCTTCCTAAATTCGCTACTTGGAAGTGCAGGAGAAAAATAAAATCCGTGCCCTTCAGTACAACCTATACTCTTTAAGAAGTCCAATTGTTCTTTCCTTTCTATTCCTTCAGCAACAGAAGACATCTTTAAGAGCTTTGAAATGTCCACTATAAATTTAACTATACTGCTATCTTCTTCACTTTCAGGTACTCCCTTTACAAAAGAAACGTCAATTTTTAACTCATTTGCTTTAATTATTTTTAGACGAGAAAGTGAAGAATATCCTGTACCAAAGTCATCGATGGAGATCTTTAAAGTAAGCTTGCTAGAAGGGACTTTTAGCTTTTCTATCATCTTAAAAACAAAAGGTAAAAAGCGACTATCAAGTATTTGAGATATTGAAACGTTAACTGCAACGGAGACATCATGCCCTTCTTCAAGCCATATCTTTAAATTCTCTAAACTTTTCCTGAAAATAATTTTTCCTATATCAAACATGAGACCGTATCTAATTATTACAGGAATAGCTTTTGCAGGTGGGACTGAAGACCTCATTAACGCTTCTGCTCCAACGATTTTTCCTGTATAAAGAGAAACTTTAGGTTGGAAGAAAACTTCTATTCTGTTGTTCTTAATGTCTTCCTTTATCTTGGAAAGAATCTCTAGCGATTCTCTAGATATCTCCAGTTCAGGAGAATAGATGGCAAAAGCAACTTTTTCTTCTCTTGCGTGTTTTAAGGCTATTTCTGCTTTTGTCAGTATAGAGTCACCATGTTCAGGGTAGAAAGAAAATCCGAAATTCACTGACAAAAATACTTCACTTCCATTTATTACAAACGGCGTTTCAAGAACTCTTTTTACCTTTTCAACGATATATTTAACCTTTCTTAATCTTTCTCTTTCCCTTAAGCTAACGATAAGAAACCTATCAGATATTGTTCTCAAAACGAAATAAAGCTTTGAATCAAAAGCCGTCTTCAATCTTTCCCAAAATTCAGCCAAAATTTTATCTCCAACTTCAACCCCAAAAGAATCGTTGATGACAGAGAAGTTATCAATATCCATTAAAGCTAAAAGAAACTGTTTTCCACCCCTTTTAAGATTTCCTATTATTTCCAAAGCCTTTCTCAAATTAGAAAAACATTCACTTAAATCTTCTGAAGTTGAACCCAGAACTTTATTTAAGAACCTCTTTTCTCCAGAAACATCAACAAATATTGCTACTCCTAAAGGAGACTCATTAACCATAGTAGATGTTGCTATTATTAAAAACTCATTACTTGCTGGAAGAAACGAAAATTTTCCTATCCATTTCAGTATTAGTTTTTGTTCAAAAGCTTTCTTTGAAAGCAGTTTTTGTATATTTTCTCCTAACTCAGCTGGCAAAAAGTTCTTAATTGGAAAGTTAACTATTTTTTCCTTTGGCTTTTCAAACACCTTTTCCATAAAAGCGTTAGCGTAAATTACATTTTCTTTGAAAATAAGTACTCCTATGGGTATTCTCTGGAAAACTAGGCTTAAAAGGGCGTTATCTGTCAAGTTATCTAGCGGAATTTTTATTTTGAAAAAGCTTTTTAGTTCAGAAACTTTCAAGTAGAAAAGGAGTTCTCCATCTATGATTTCTGAAAAGTAAGATCTTTCCTTTAACTTCTGCACCCAATCCGGAGGTTCGTCTTCCATACTTTCGTAAAATATTTCCAGTTGATAGTTATTCCTGAGTTCCATAGCTTACCTCCCCTTAGCTTTGTAGAATAGATATTCTAGATAACTATATATCCCATTGGAGGAGTTCTAAAGCAAAATTTTAAACGCATTAGTCAAACATTTATGATTATATCAATGAACATTTGAAAATCATTGATTGTAGTCATTCTAAGGCTTAACTGAGAAAAGTAAGGAAGAGAAAAAGAAGAACGAAAAGAAAGATTGTCTTAGAACTTTAGCCCCCGTATTATTTCTTTCTGTCTTTTAGTTATATACTTAAGTATTTTGTCTCTACTCTCAGGACTTATATCAACGAGGAACATTCCCACTTTCTTTTTTCCTTCAAAGTCACTTATGTGAACAACTTTTGCTTTTGCGGGTAAAGTATGAACTTTATTTTCTAAAGTTAAGTAGATAGAAACAGCTAGATTCTCATCTAGTTTGAAAAACCTATCTCTTTTATTCACTAATACACCTATTCCACCTTCTGATATATCAAATACAAAATATCTCTTTGTGGATTCCCTGGAAGAAAACAGTTTAGAAACTTCTGCTTCCACAGGAGAAGATAAAGAAGTAGTTACACGCAAGAAACTTCTCCTAAGTCTCGGTTCGTAAATAGTTTTAAGAATCTTTGCACTTAAGAAGTTTCCCTCTCTAAATACGATATCGGCACCTACCCATCTATCTTCTTTTTTGAAAAAGAGCCTTTTTTCCAAAAAGGATGCTTTTGAAATAACTTCATCCACTTCCCAAGAAATCAGACCTTGTGATTCATCAACCTCAACCACCGTTCCTTTACCGGCTACAAGAAGTTCTTCATAAAAACAGTAAAGATTCACCACATCTCCTACTTTGGCTTCTATCATTTTTACTCCTTCTTTTTGTCTTATAATTAGGATTAATTAAGATTTTTAGGTGTTAAATAATAGCAAAATAAGGAGGACAGATGAGGTTTCTATTCCTTTTCTTGCTTTTGATTCTATTTCCACTCAGAGTAATAGCCGCTACTTACGGCGCAGAAATCCTTTACGATCATTGTTTCGTTAAGTTTTTTAAGAACGGCAGAAAAATTTGGAGAGAAGAAAAAGCTATAAAGATTCTGGATAAAAGAGGAATAAAAAGTTTTGGAGAAATAGTTATCCCCTTCTCGTCAGAACACCAAAAAGTTAAAATTCTATACGCCTACACCGTTTTACCAACTGGAGAAACTGTACAGCCTAGCAAGAAAGCCTTTAACATAGTCTCACCTCCTTTTGTTCAAGAAGCACCTATATACTCAGATCTTAAATATCAAACAATCTCAATGCCCGGAGTAGTTAAAGGGGCAGTAATAAAGTACGCTTTCGAGATAGAAACCTTTAAACCTTACATGGAAGGAGAATTTTGGGCAACCAACTATTTTCAAGATGAATATCCCATAAAGGAAGCAACTTTTAAAGCTTTTGTACCTAAAGGGAAATACTTTAAGTTCAAGACTTATAACCTAAAGGAAAAAGAAGTTTCTTTTGAAAAACTGGAAGAAGGAAACTACATACTCCTAAGCTGGAAAGTAAAGAACGTTCCTCCTATAGTAAAAGAACCCAATATGCCACCTTTTGGGGAACTTGCAAAGAAGGTAGTTATAACTTCCATAGAAAACTGGGATAAAGTAGCCAAGTGGTATTCTGAACTTGCAAAAGAAGCTTTAAAACCTTCACCTGAAATAGAAAAGTTGGTTCAAGAACTGGTTAAAGATAAAAAGACAAGGAAAGAGAAGATACAAACCATTTACAACTTTGTGGCACAAAACATTCGTTACGTTGGAATGGAATTCGGAATAAATGGCTATAAACCCCACAGTGCACAAGAGGTTCTAAAGAATAGGTACGGTGACTGTAAAGATCACGCAACTCTGTTAATAGCTATGCTTAAAGTAATAGGAGTAAAAGGATATCCAGTTTTAATACCTACGATTTCCATCTCCAATATGGACAAGGAAGTTCCCATCCCAACTGCTTTTAATCACGAGATAGCTGCTATAAAAGTGGGAAACAAATTCCTATTTATGGATACAACCTCCGACAACACACCCTTCGAACTCCTTCCATTTCAGGATCAAGGAAGAAACGTTTTGATAGTTGATATTGAGAAAGAAAAAGCTATTGTTTCTGAAACTCCTATTGCTTCACCAGAAGAAAACGTTGAAGGTTTCAGTGGGAAGTTTAAACTATCTCCTTTGGGAGAACTGACAGGTGAGTTTAAGTTTTATTACAAAGGAGTTTACAGTTCTTTCGAAAGAGGAAGACTTTTATCTCTTGATCAAGAGGCTTTAAAAAGATATGTAAGTTCTTTAGCATCTAAAGTATCCCCTGGCTTTGACGTAGAAGAGTTCAAAACCTCGGACTACAAAAATCTTTCCGTAAAAGATGTGGAGATAGAAATCAAAGGTAAAGATCAAACGTACGGAACCTTAACCTCTCATTTCCTAATTGCAAAGTTTCCAACTCCTAACTACGAAAGAATCGTTTCATTGGTTGCTTCAAAAAACAGAAACTATCCTTACGTCGTAGGCTATAGAATGGAAAAAATCTCAGAAGTTGAACTTGAAATCCCTGACGGCTTCGAACTTTCCTTAAAACCAGAAGATTTCTTTTTCAGCAATAGAGTCGGCACCTTCGAGATAAAGTGGAAGGTGGACAAGAAAGTACTAAAGCTTTCCTCCAAAATGGTTCTTAAAAAGAGTGTAATACCAAAAGAAGAGTATCAGGACTTAAGAGAACTCTTTAATACAACAGTAAAAACCCTTAGAAACCAGATAGTAATTTTAAAGAGGCTGGAAAAATGAAGGAAAAAGACTTAACTAAGAAACTTGTTGAAAATCTTGAAAAGATACCTGAAGTAAAGAGAGTAGAAGTGGTTCCTATATGTGAAATTTATATAGACACCTGTATAAAAGTTTTCGTTAAAGAGAACTCTCAAGAGGTAAAACTAAAAGTTTCAGATGTAATAACAGAAATAGCTATGGAAGAAAAGGATAGACTCGGTAAGTATCCTGAAATATATTGGGATCTGGAGGTTGAAACTTAATGATCGTTCTTGGAATAGATACTTCATGTGACGATACTTCAATAGCTGTTTACGATGCGAAAAACAATAAAGTTCTTTCAAATATAGTTTCATCTCAGTACCAGTTTCATCAAGAATTTGGAGGGGTTGTTCCCGAAATTGCTGCAAGGAAACACGCTGAAAACATAGATGTTGTTTTTTTGGAAGCTTTAAAAGTTGCAAAAGTGTCAAAAGACGATATAGAACTTGTAGCAGCGACAAGAACTCCAGGTTTACTTCCTGCCCTTCTTGTAGGTTTAACCTTTGGTAAAGGTATAGCGTTCTTTAAAGGAATTCCATTCAAAGGCGTTCACCACATAGAAGCCCACATTTTTTCTCCTTTCATTGGTGGTGAACCTGAATACCCATTTCTTTCGTTGGTTGTAAGTGGTGGACACACGCTAATAGTTCTTGTTGAAGGAATAGGTAGGTATAAACTTGTTGGAAAAACTTTAGATGACGCTGTAGGAGAAGCTTACGACAAAGTTGCCAAAATGCTTAACCTTGGATATCCTGGGGGTCCAGTAATAGACAAAATCTATAAAAGTTATTCTGGAGAATACCTTGAACTCCCCAAACCTAAAGTTCCAGATTTTAACTTTAGCTTTAGTGGTCTAAAAACTGCCGTAAGAAGATTAGTTGAAAAAGGTTTTCCAAAAGACCAGATAGCTGCTTCTTTTCAAAAAACGGCAGTAGAGTACTTAGTTGGAAAGGTCAGGAAAGCAATCAAAGAGTTCAAAGTAGATAAACTTGCCGTTGCAGGAGGAGTATCTGCAAATTCTTTCCTTAGAGAACTTTTAAGAGAAATGGAAGTAGATGAAAGGATAAAGGTCTTCCTGCCAGAACTTCAGTTTACCTCTGATAACGGTGCAATGGTGGCTTACATAGGCTATAGAAGATTTTTACTTTTTGGAGAAGATCCACTAAACATAAATGCTCTTGCAAGAAGCTCTCTTTAGAATGGAAAACCGAACGATATGTGAAACCTTCCCGGTCCTTGTCCTTCGACTCTTTTAAGTTTATATCCGTAATCAAAACGCAAAGGACCAACGGGAGTAATGTATCTAAATCCTATTCCAACAGAAGAATACCACTCTGAAAACCTCAAGTTAAATTCTTTCGGTTCTTCGAAAACATTTCCAGTATCATAAAAAAGTGCAAGTTGAAGGCTTTTCTTTAAATTGTATCTAAGTTCAAAACTAAAGAAGCCAAAACAATTTCCTCCTATGAAGTTTCCATTTTCATCTTGAGGAGAAACTGTTCCGTATTTGTAACCTCTAATGCTTTCAGCTCCCCCAAGGTAGAACCTATCCTGAATGGGAATAGGACTATCCGCTATAGGATCTATTACTCCGCCAGCAACTCTAAAAGCAAAAACCAATTTTTCCCTTAAAGGCATTAGAAAAAGACTTTTTGATTCTACCAAGTAGTAATCTGTATCTCCTCCCAAAAAACCTCCTGAAACAGCAAGCTTTAAGTAGACCATATAACCTTTAGAAGGATTAGATTTACTGTTTCTCTTATCATAAGTCTGAGAAACGTACATCGATCTTTTAATAAAAGAGTTTTGGGTATTTATAGAAGTATCAAACACTTTCTCATTTCCTACTTCAAAACCTAAGGCCTGAAAAAGTTTTTTTCCCCGTTGGCGGTTTATAGAGAAGTTATGAATTATCCTATCTACCGTAAAACTTTCAAAAAGCTGTTCTTTTCTGATTATAGTGTAAGAAACAGAATAGTCCTTAGTAGGAAAAGCCACCTTTGTTATCCTGAAAACAGCATCGTAACCTTCTTTCTGCCTATAGTTTCCCAAAAGTGTATATCTCATACCCCAACCTAAAGGGGAAGTACTTGAAATAAAACCGTTGGTAGTAAATCCCGTATCTGTTCCAAAACCGACAAAACCTTTAACCCTAAGTTTAGAGGCTTCTTCTAGGCGGATTATTTCGTTAATACAGCCATCTGTTTTGAAGCTTTCAACGTTTACCCTTGAAAAAAGCTGGGTACGGGAAAGTATGGAGTATTGCTTTACTACATCTTCTCTACTATACAATTTCGATGGTTTAATAACTATTAATTTTCTAACAAGACTTAGTTTTGTTCTCTTAAGACCTACAACTATTACATAGCAAAATTTGTACTGAATTCCCGGTGTTACATATATGTAAAGGTAAACATTAGCAATTTCTTGCGCTTCGCTGATTTTTTCTTTTATTTTGACAGTAGCGTCAATATACCCCTTCTTAAGGTAATAGCGCAAAATCTTTTCCTTCAACTCTTTTACAAATTCTTTTGAATAGGGAATAGGTAGCTTTTGTTCCAAAAAAGAAATCCTAGCTCCTATTATCGAAAAACCAGTTATTTTATACTTCTTTCCTTTGAAGACTTTAAGAACTAGAGTACTTCCATCTAAATAGTAACTAACTTTTACATCCCTAAAACCTTCCCGTTCGAAAATTTTCTTTAACTTAACTTTGACCTTTTCAACTTTCTTCAAGGAAAAGACGCCTTTAGCCGAATTTAAAAAGCTAATGTCTTTACCCTTTAAGGTCGGACTTACTGCAACTTTTCTAATTACTACTTTTTTTCCCTCTCTTATAAGGAAGGTCAAAATGGATATATTCTGTTCTTCTGTAAATTCAAAGGAAACTTTTACAAAAGGAAATCCGTTATTCTTGTAAAAAATTTCGATATTTTTTTTAGACCTCTCTATCTCAAATTCATCTAAAGATTTAGAAGAAGCAAAAGTTAGTAATTTTCTTAACTTCTTTTGAGAAAAAGATTTATTTCCTTTAAATTTTACGACGTAAAGTTTCCCTAAATCTATACTTACAACTAAGGTTGTAGAAGGAGTTTTGTCGTTTATCTTGTAGTCAATAGAAACGTTGTAGTATCCTTGCTTCAGAAAATAATCTTCCAGTTCCTCTATCTTTTCCTTAATCTCGCTTGTATTGACAGCTTTTCCTACAAGTTCTCTAAAAGTTTTTTCTACCTTAGACTTAAATTTGGTGGACACTTTAATCTTAATAGTTTGTATGAAAAATAGAGGGCCGGGTATAACCCTGAACTTTACTGCATAGCCGTCAGGTCTCTTTAGAATAGATACCTTAACTTTGGCTTTCCTGTACCCAACAGAATGAAGTCTTAAAAGGATAAGCTTTCTCACGTTTTCGACTAAGGTTTCATCAAACTTTTTCTTTACCAAAATTAACCGTAAAGCTTCCAAGGAACTTTCTACATCATCAGGGATTCCTTCAAAGGCAACATCCTGAATTATTTCAGAACCTTCAATAAGAATTTTGTCCTTTTGTAAAGAAACCTTGTATCCAAGATACCTTAATACTTCGTAAGCAACTTTTTGACAATTCGTAAACTTACAAACTTTATCGGTTTCTTCTCTTATTTGTCTCAATACGTTTTCATCAACAAAAACTCCTGTTTTTTTGATTTCATTTGGTAATTCAGGAGTTGAATCCTTTACAAATCGTTTAGATTTACTCCAAAATATAAGACCAATGTAATCTGGTTTTAATTCTGATACATCAAGCATATTAGCACTTTCTTTAAGCCCACAAACTTTAAATTTCATTCTCAACAAGATTAATAAATTTATTAGCTAAATCATTTGGTGAATCAGATTTCATGAAATATTCACCAATTAGAAATCCATCAAACCCAGCTTTTTTAAGCTCAACTACAGAATCAGGATTATTTATACCACTTTCAGATATTTTAACAAAGTCTGAAGGGATTTGATCAATTATATTTAAACTGTTTTTTATATCTACATTAAAAGCTAATAAGGGTATATGGTGGATATCTTGGCAGTAAGAGGCGATGAAGGACGTTTGCTAGTTAGCGATAAGCCACGACGAGTGATCAAGCATGCTTTGACTCGTGGATTTCCGAATGGGGCAACCCGGCCAGTAGAAATACTGGATCACTGCATGGTGAGTTAAGTAGCCATGACAGAGCGAACGAGGGGAACTGAAACATCTAAGTA
>JBDOLX010000032.1:0-25960 GCA_039832905.1 Desulfurobacteriaceae bacterium
ATGAAAGGGGGGTAAAAGTAAGAGTAGTTATGGATGAAAGCGGTGCAAAGAATAGAAGTTCTGCTTACCCCTATCTTGTTAAGTATGGGATCCCAGTAAGGGTAAAGAGAGGAACAGGTGGTGGTTTAATGCACCACAAGTACGCAATTATTGACGGCAAAGTTCTAATTACTGGAAGTTTTAACTGGACAAAGAGTGCCGAGAAGAGAAATGATGAAAATCTAATTATTTTAGAAAATGTTCCATCTATCGTGAAACTTTATCAAGAGAACTTTGAAAAACTTTGGGAGTTGGCAAGGTTAACTAACTGATGCTTGATAGTTTAAAAGAAAAGTTCTTTTTAGAAAGAGAAAGAATAAAAAAACTTCATTTACAGAAAGAAACAGGGTTTCTTGTTGCTGATGAACTAAGGAAAGCTCTTGACACTGTTTTAAAACCCGCTTTTAAGCTATTTTTTGAAAAATGGGATATTCCTGTCGTTTTTTACGCTCTTGGAGGATATGGAAGGGGAGAACTAAACTTTCATTCTGACATAGATGTTAATCTCGTTTATGATGGGAAACTCACAGACTCCCATCTGGAAGACATAGAGGCTTTTTATTACTTCCTACTCTCTTTAAAGCTTGACCTTGGCTTTACTCCAAGGAGTATTCAGGAAACGTTTGAACTTGCAAAGGAAGATCTTTCGGTATTTACAAATGTTCTCCAAAGAAGATTTTTAGAGGGTTCTAAAGAACTTGATGAAAAGTTTAGCGTAGAGTTCAATAAATTTGTTTCTAAGAACAAGAAATCTTTAGTAGAAGAAATAGTAATTTCAAGAAATGAAAGGTATAAGAGATTTTATGGTACAGTCTACTACCAAGAACCAAACGTTAAAGAAAGTAAAGGGGGATTGCGAGATCTACACGAGGCTTTCTGGATAGCCAAAATAGTTTTCTCCATAGATAGTTATAAAGGTTTCTTAGATAAGAAAATTCTTGATTGGAAAAGTCTTAGAGATGTGATTTCTGCCTACGATTTTCTTTTGAGAGTCAGGAACCACCTTCACATTACAACAAAGAGAAAGAGCGATATCCTCTCTTTTGAGATGCAAGAAGTAGTTGCAGACTTTTTCGGTTTTCCCAAAGGCAGAAAAGGTATAGAAAGCTTTATGAAGAACTACTTTAACGCAGCACAAGATTTAGCTGTGATAAGCAAAGAGATAATAAAAGCATCTATTGAAGAGCTGGAAAAAGGAGAGAACAAGTTTTCCCTTCACTCCATATTTAACTCTCCTAAAGAATTAATAGAAGATGTTTTCTACATAGAAAAAAACGTTCTCCATGTTGAAGAAGAAAAGGAAGGGGAGCTAGTAAAGAGTCCTTCCTTAGTCTTAAAAGGATTTAAGCTAGTCCAGGAAAAAGGATTGGAGCTATCAGCGAACACCTTTTCTTTATTCAAGATTTCTGCAGAAACCAATAAGGAAAAATTTAGAAAAAAAGAAGTTTTAAGCCAGTTTAAAGAGATTCTTAAGAAAAATAAAAGACTTTCTTATACGCTAGAATTAATGCATAACTGTAAAGTCTTAGGAGCTTTAATTCCTGACTTCGAAAGGCTTAGAGGTCATTTTCAGTTTGATACCTACCACAAGTTTACAACGGACATTCATTCAATTTTTACAGTAAGAGAAATAGAAAAAATAGAGGAGAAGGGAACTAACCTTACATCCGTAAGAGAAAAACAAGGATTCTTTGAGATACTACAAGATCTGGAAAATCAGCACCTTCTTTATATAGCAGCTCTTTTCCACGATATTGGTAAGGGTAAACCTGGAAAGCACGAGATAGTCGGTTCAGGACTTGCAAGGAAGTACTTAAGTGAGATGGGATTTTCCAAAGAAGAAATAGAGGAAGTGGCCTGGCTTGTAAAAAATCACCTTCTAATGTCCCATTTAGCTTTTAGAAGGGATATATCCGATCCAGAGCTTATTAAAAACTTTAAAGAAACTTGTCAAACAGAAGACAGGTTAAAAAAACTTTTCCTTTTGACCTATGCAGACATAAAAGCTGTTGGACCAGGAGCTTGGGACAAGTGGAAAAGTTCTCTCCTTTGGAACCTATTCAACACTACTCTTTTAATGTTTTCTCAAGGAAAGAGTATAGAAGAACTAATTTCAGAAAAGCTCAAAAGAAGAAAAGAAAAAGTAAAAAGATTACTTGAAGGAAAAATTAGAGAAGAATCCGTAGAAAGATTCTTTAAAAATGCAGATATCGACTATTTGGTTACTTACCCATCTGAAGAGATCGCAAAGCATTTAATTTTGATGAGAGAGATTAGAAGAGAAAATAAAGATTATGCTGTTTACCATGAAAACTATTTGGATATAGGATTTACAAAGTTAACGATAATTACAAAGTATAGAAGAGGACTATTCAATAAAATAGCAGGAATACTGTCTTACTTGGGTATAAACATTAAGGGAGCTAACATAGATAGAGCTATAGAAGACTCTTGCGATTGTATGGTCTATACTATCCACGTTTCAACAGCCACGGGAGAGGCTTTACCAATAGAAAGAATAGAAAGATTTAAAGAAATATTAAAGGAACTATATGAAGGTACATTTGATCCAGATAACCTACCTCAAAGTCTCATGAAGCCAAAGACTTTTAGGAAAAATGTTCCTATGCCGATTAATAAAGTAAAGATAGATAACAAGACTTCCGATAAATATACTATTGTTGAAGTATCCACCTACGACAGGCTTGGAGTTCTTTATGCAATTACAAAAATTTTAATTGACATGAATACTCGTTTAAGGAGAGCAATAATCGCTACAGAGGGAAATAGAGTTATAGACAGTTTTTATGTTACTGATATAGACTACAAAAAAATAGAAGATGAGAAACTTTTGGAAAAGATAAAAGAGAGAATACTGGAAGTGGTTAAGTAATGCGAAACATTAAACTAACAATAGAATATTTAGGAACCAACTATTACGGCTGGCAGATATTAAAAGGAAGACCTACAGTTCAAGGAAAAATAGTTGAAGTCTTGGAAAAAATATTAGGGCACGAAATCAAACTAACTGGTGCCAGTAGAACCGATGCAGGAGTTCACGCTCTTGGACAGGTAGCAAACTTTAAAACCACTAAGGATATTTCCCTCTTTAGAATCCAGTCTGCTTTAAATGGACTTCTTCCTGAGGATATAAAAATTATAGAGATTGGAGAAGTTTCTCTTGATTTTGATGCAAGAAGGTCTGCAAAAGGAAAAAGGTATAGATATCGCGTATATACAAGGAAAGTTCCAAGTCCTTTTGAATACAAGCGTTCTTGGTTCGTTCCTTTTGATTTAAACTTAGATTCTATGAAAGAAGCAAAGAAATATCTTGTAGGAACTTACGACTTTACCTCTTTTTCAAAACAAGACAGAAAGAAAGAAGTAAATCCTGTTAGAACAATAGACTCAATAGAAATACGAAAAGAAGGTGATATTTTAGAGTTTCTGTTTTTTGGAAGATCATTCTTGCGGCACATGGTAAGAATAATGGTAGCTACTTTAATAGAAGTAGGAAAAGGAAGACTTTCTCCAGAAGAAGTGAAAGAAATAAGAGAAAAGAGAGATAGAAAATTTGCACCGTTTTTAGCACCACCTGACGGCCTATACCTTGAAAAAGTTTACTACGAAGACTATCCTTATTGAGAACAATTTTCAATTAGAAAGGAGTAGAAAATGGCAGAGTTTGTAACTTTGGTTATCCTTGACGGTTTTGGTTATGAACCTAAAAAAGAAGGAAATGCTATTGCTTTAGCCAATACTCCTTTCTGGGATTACTTATGGACTACTTATCCGAAAGGACTTTTGAAAGCTTCAGGAGAGGCAGTTGGACTTCCTGAAGGACAGATGGGAAATTCTGAAGTTGGTCATATGAACATAGGTTCTGGAAGAATTGTTTGGCAAGATATCGTAAGAATTACAAAGTCTATTGAGAATGGAACATTTTTTGAAAATCCTGTTGTTAAAAGATCTATAAATACTGCGAAAGAAAAGGGAACAAAGCTTCATCTTATTGGACTTTTATCCGATGGAGGAGTTCATAGCCACATAAAGCACCTTTTTGCCTTGCTTGAAGCTGCAAAGAAGGAAGGTTTAGAAAAAGTTTGTGTTCATGCAATCTTAGATGGAAGAGATACCCCTCCAAAGAGTGCAAAAGTTTATCTAGAGGAACTTTTAAAGAAGATAAAAGAGCTTGGCGTAGGAAAAATAGCAACCCTTGGTGGTCGCTACTACTACATGGATAGAGACAAAAGGTGGGATAGAACTCAAGAAGCTTATAACTGTATGGTGTTGGGAGAGGGAGATGTTAAAAACGACCCAATAGAGGTACTCTTGGAGGCTTATGAGAGAGGAGAAACTGACGAGTTTGTAAAACCTTACGTTATCTCAAAAGATTGTCTTGTAGAAGATGGAGATGTTTTGTTCTTTTTCAACTTTAGAGCAGATAGAATGAGACAGATAGTTTCTGCTTTAGGAAAAGAAGATTTTGAAGGATTTAGTAGAGAAAAAGTAGTAAAACCTTCTTATGTGGCAACAATGACTCTCTACGATGAGACTTTTCCTTTCGATGTAGCATTTCCACCACAGGATCTAAAGAACGTATTGGGAGAGGTTATATCAAACCTTGGATTTAAGCAGTTAAGAATTGCCGAAACAGAAAAGTATGCCCACGTAACTTACTTCTTTAATGGAGGAAAAGAAGAACCATTTCCTCTTGAAGAAAGAATTCTTGTTCCTTCTCCAAAAGTTGCTACTTATGACCAAAAACCAGAGATGAGCGCTTTAGAAGTGACAGACAAGGTTGTTGAAAAAATAGAAACCGGTAAATATAAACTCATTGTTTTAAACTATGCAAACCCTGATATGGTTGGACATACAGGAGATCTAAATGCTGCTATTAAGGCAATAGAAACTATTGATAGCTGTTTAAAAAGAGTAGTAAAAACAACACTGGAAAAAGGTGGAATTTGTATCATTACTGCTGACCATGGAAATGCCGAAAAAATGGTGGATGAAAACGGTAATCCTTGGACTGCCCATACTACCAACTACGTTCCTTTCATTGTTGTAAAAGGATCTTGTGGCGCTTACGATGTAAAGAGAAGGGAAAAGAAAGATGTGGAAATTCCTTCTGAATTCAATGGTATTCCGGTTATAGGTATTCTTGGAGACATAGCCCCGACAATACTTCACATTCTCGGAATAGATATTCCTTCTGAAATGACAGGAGATGTCATAGTTGAAGGAAACTTTTAAAGGTTCCCTCCTCTTTGGAGGGACTTTACTTTTTCTCTGAGTTTCTTTTCAACAGACTTTGTTACAAACGGGGATACATCTCCTCCGTAGAAAGCAATCTCCCTAACAACAGAAGAAGAAAGGTATGCATATTCATCAGAAGGCATCAAGAATACTGTCTCTATTTCCGGGTATAGCTTCCTATTTATCGAAGCCATAGTAAATTCGTGATCCATATCGGAAATAATCCTTATTCCCCTCAAGATAGCTACAGCACCCTCTTTTCTTGCAAATTCAACAAGAAGAGTATTAAAAGTTTTTACTTTCACCTTATCGTAAAGCCCTATTTCTCTTAAACTTTCTTCAAACATTTCTTTTCTTTCTTCTAAGGAAAATAGGGGTTTCTTTCTAGGGTTTTCCGCAATGCCAACTACAAGTTCTTGAAATATCTCGATTCCCCTTCTCACTATATCGAGATGTCCAAGTGTAACTGGGTCAAAAGTTCCGGGGTAAATTGCTTTCTTAATCATCTCTCTCCACAGCTTTTTTGCGGGAATTTTACAAATTTTTTACAATTTTGTAAAATTGAAATGGAGTAGCTAGGTAAGGTAATCTAGTAACTTAAGATTATTGCATGATTAATATGTTAGATTTATAACCCTTGACTCTATCAAGGAATTTTTATATAAATAAATTTTAAAGGAACCTGTAGGGAGGTACTAAGGTTGGAATTCCATATAGACAAAGCAAAGATTCTTCCTAAGGAAAACCTTCCTGTCTTTTTGGAAGGATTAAAAAAGTTTGGAACGCTTATTGCACCCAAGAAGAAAAAAGAGAAGCTCTACTTTGATGTTATAAGCGATGTTTCTGAAGTGGAAGTAAACTATACAAGAACGATTCTTCCGCCAAAGAAATTTCTGATTCCTTACAGAAGGGAACGTTTCTCTTACGATGTAGGTACTTTGGAGTTCAGAACGAGTTTTTCCCCTGAAAATCAAGTAATCTTTGGGGTGCACTCCTGCGATCTTCATGGAATATCTATCTTGGACTCCATTTACCTTAAAGAAAATCCAGATCCAAGGTACTTAGAAGTTAGAAGAAAAACGGTACTTATAGGTGTATCTTGTAGACCCGATAAGTACTGCTTTTGCCTTTCAACAGGTACTGCCTTCCCTGATGGAGCTAACTGGGATTTATTCCTAACGGACATAGGAGAAAGTTATTTTGTTACAATTGGAAGTCCCAAGGGAGATGAGATAGTCATTTCCTTAAGAAATCTTTTTAGAGAAATTACCAAGGAAGAACTCAATCTTTATAAAAACACCTCTTCAGAGAAAAAACTCTTATTTGATTTGGAAAACATTCCTGATTTAGGAAGAATCTCTCAAGTTATAGAGCTTGAATACGATTCAGAAGTTTGGGAAGAAGAGGCAAAAAGATGCTTAGGCTGTGGAACTTGTACAAATGTTTGTCCGACTTGTTTCTGCTATACCTCCGTGGATATGCCTGATCTTACGGGTAAAAAGATAGCACGAATAGAGTTTACAACTTCCTGTCAATATCCTTACTATTCACTGGTAGCTGGAGGACACTACTTTAAGCCGACAGTAGCTTCAAGGTTTAAACACCGTTACTATCACAAGTTTGTAGGGTATCCATACCAGATAGAGAAACTTGGATGTGTTGGATGTGGTAGGTGTTCTGCTGAATGTCCTGCCAAGATAAGTATGGTGGAGACTCTCAAGAAACTAAGAGGTATTGAAAAAACTAAGAGGTGTTAAAGATGAAAAAGAGTTTTGAGAAACTTTTAACCAAACCTCTTCCAGTTGATCCTTTCAAGCCACAAAAGGCTTTAATTACAGACATAGAAGATTTAGCGCCTGACCACAAGAAGTTCTCCTTCTTATTTATCGATGATGAAGTAAATGAAAAGTGGACCCATATTCCCGGTCAGTTTGTAATGCTAACTGTTCCAAAGGCAGGTGAGATTCCGATCTCAATCTGCTCTTCTCCCACAAGGAAGGGAACGATAGAGTTAACCGTTAGAAAGGTTGGGAGAAAAACAGAAGTCCTTCACGAAATGCGCCCAGGTGATCTCGTCGCGATAAGAGGACCTTACGGAAACGGTTTCCCGGTAGAAATAATGGAAGGACATAATGTTCTGATCATTGCTGGAGGTCTTGGAATAGCACCTCTGCGTTCTCTCATTTGGTACATTTTAGATAAAAGGCATTTTTACAAAGATGTCTATATCCTTTACGGAACAAGAAACTACAAGAGTGTTCTTTATAAGGATGAATTAAGAAGACTTAAAGAAAGAAACGATATTAAATGTCTATACATACTTGATAGATTTGAAAGTGAAGAAGATAAAGAGTGGACTGATAGAGAAGGGCTTCTTACAGAACTCATTCCAGAAGTTGATCTAGACCCTCAGGAAACTTACGTTGCAGTTTGTGGTCCTCCAGTTGCATACAGGTTCATTGGAAAAGAACTAATTAGATGTGGTTATCCGGAAAGTCAGATCTTTGTTTCTCTTGAAAGAAAAATGGAATGTGGTATAGGAAAGTGCGGTCATTGTCAAATTGGATACAAGTTTGCATGTGTTGATGGCCCAATATTCCCTCTTTGGGATACAAAAAACCTTCCGGAGATGATCTGATGGTGAAGATAGGGATTATGGGACTAACAGGATGTTCAGGTTGTCAGTGTGAAATTCTTAACTGTGAAGATGCTATCTATAAGTTACTTGGAAGAGTTGAGTTTAGTTATTTTCCTTTAGCTCAGGATAACAACAGCTTTGAAGAATTTGATGTCCTTTTCGTAGAAGGTTCAGTAACGACAGATTTAGATGAAGAAAAGGTGAAGAAAGGAAGAGAAATATCGAAAATTCTTGTTGCAGTAGGTAGTTGTGCGTGTTATGGAGGAGTTCAGTCCCAAAGGAACGACGAAGTTTCCTTAGAAGAAATGATCAAAGGAGTCTATGGAACGACAGAGCTTCCTGTTAAAATTTCAAAGCCAAGAGCTGTTTCTGAGGTTGTTAAGGTAGATTATGAACTTCCTGGCTGTCCCTTGGATAAAAGACAGTTTGTTTATGCTGTAGCGTTCTTACTCAACGGAGTTAAACCTTTCTTCCCCAAAATTCCTGTTTGTCATGAATGTAAGCTTTCAGAAACAGAGTGCTTGACTCTTAAAGGAATTCCTTGTCAAGGTCCTATTAGCTTTTCCGGATGTGGAGCACCTTGTACTTCTCAAGGAGTTGGCTGTCAGGGTTGTAGAGGAGACTGCGATTTTCCAAACTACAACGAAATGGTATCCATCTTGGAGAGAAATGGTCTAAAGAGGGAAGATGCTTTCAAGTTTATTAAGGTCTTTAGAGGTAAACAAGCTCAGGATAGGATATCAAAACTCTTTAGGGGTGATTTAGATGAAAAGGGAGCTTAACATAAATCACTTGACCCGTGTTGAGGGGCACGGAGCGGTAAATATAGTAATAGAAAATGACAAATTAAGAGAAATAAAGTTAAGGTTCACCGAAGGTCCAAGGTTCTTTGAATATATTACAAGAGAAAGACTCTATAACGAAATTCCAAAAATAGTTTCAAGAATATGCGGTATCTGCTATGTATCCCATAGACTTTCTTCAATTGCAGCAATTGAAGACGCTTTTGATGTAAAGGTTACAGAGGAAATAGATCTTCTTAGAAAGCTTCTAATTGTCGGTGAATACCTAGAAAGTCATGCTTTACACCTTTATTTCTTGGCTCTGCCAGATTATATGGGATATCCATCAGCTTTAGCAATGGCTAAAGATTATCCAAACGTTGTGAAAAGAGGTTTCCATATCAAGGAAGTTGGAAATAGAATAATGAAATTAATAGGTGGAAAAACGGTTCATGGTGAAAATATTCTTGCTGGTGGTTTCAAATCTGTACCTACAAAAGAACAACTTCAGAAAATCCAAGATGAACTCTACAAGGTAATACCTGAAATAAAAGCAACAGTGTCCCTCTTTGATTCTTTCCACTATCCTCAGTACAACGAAAAACCTCCGTTTTCACTGTGTATAAACAGTGAGAAGTTTTCAATTTTGGGAAACGAGTTGATACTCTCTGATGGGACGTTGTTTACAAAGAAGGAGTATGAAATTTTCATTGAAGAAAAAACATCTTCCTACAGTACCGCTAAATACTCTACAATAAAAGGAAAGCCTTTCTTGATAGGTCCACTTGCAAGAGTAAACCACTACGTAGATACATTAAGATCGGAAACGAAAGAAGTTCTAAGAAACTTAAAGACAAAGTTTCCTTCAGAAAATATTCTTCACTCCAACCTGGCAAGGGCTGTTGAGATGCTCGAACTTGCCCTAGAGGGAGTGGAAATCTGCCAAAAACTTATTGAGGCTTATCCTTTTGAAGGAGAAGTTGAAGTAAAGCCAAAAGCTGGAACAGGTTACGGAATTAAAGAAGCTCCAAGAGGGCTTCTTTTCCATAAGTATACCTTTGACGAAAATGGAAGGTGTACATCGGCTAACATAATTACTCCAACTGCTCAACTGCAAGCAATAATAGAGGAAAATTTAGGAACCTTGGTGGAAAGATCTAAAGATGCTGAAAATGAAGATCTTAAGAAGAAGGCAGAAATGCTTATCAGAGCTTATGATCCCTGAATTGCCTGTGCTGTCCACCAGTTTGGTGGAGAAGAAAACCTTGTTGAGATCTTTAGAAAATAAATAAACTACACTGTCTTCAGGAAAGTAAGGAGGTGAAAGAATGGCGCAAGCAGTCGGGCTGCTTATTGTCCTGCCATGGATATTTGCGCTGGCAGTATTCTTATCCCCAAGCCACAGGTTTAGGCAATTTGTAACCTTCCTATCTCTACCCGTATTAACCTACTTGGCCTTTAAGGTTTGGAATGCAGATTTACCATTTTTTGTTGAAACACCCCATTGGGTAGAAACAGCTATAACAGTTTTTGACTATCTCTTACTTGGTTACTTCTTGTATCAAGGTATTAAGTTTAGAAATTTTCTAGTTTCTATCTTAGCAGTAGCTCAGATTTTCCTTTTAACATGGGTTCTTATGATACTTCCTCCAACTGATACACCTCCTATCTATGTAGATAAGCTTACAGCATTCATGTACCTACTTGTGGCAGTTGTTGGAACAATTATTTGTATCTATGCTACTAAGTATATGGAACAAGAAAACCTTGATAGGGAAAACCGCTTTGTAGCTATCTTAATCTGGTTCCTAGGAGTAATGAACTTTATTGCTTCTGTTAACAATATTGAGTGGTTCTTTGCACTTTTCGAAACTACTACACTAGCGTCTTACATCCTAATTAGGTTTAGATGGGATGAAATCTCCATAAAAAATGCTCTTAGAGCCCTATGGATGAACCAAGTCGGTGGTATTGCAATTCTTGTAGGACTTCTATTTGCTATTAAGCACTACCATGTATACAACTTTACGGATATTCTAAACATGAATGCTGCTGCTATTTCTATGATTCCTCTTGGATTTTTGTCAATCTCTGCTCTTGTAAAAGGCGCTCAAATGCCATTCCATAAGTGGCTCCTAGGAGCTATGGTTGCTCCAACACCAGTTAGTGCAATCCTTCACTCTGCAACAATGGTTAAAGTTGCTCCTTATTTAATTCTTAGAATTTCTCCAGTTATAAAAGGAACTCTTCTTGCCAAGCTTTTAATTACAACAACCGGTTTCGTTTTTGTAGCAGCAGGTCTTTTAGCTTTAACTCAAGACAACTTTAAGAAGATTCTTGCTTACTCTACAATTTCTCTTCTTGGTTTGATGATGTTAACAGCAAGCATCGGAAGCCCAGTAGCGATACTAGCATCAATACTTTTAATTCTCTTCCATGGAATTGTTAAAGCCCTTCTCTTCCTTGAAGCAGGTATTATGGAAAAAGTATTCCATGTTAAGTACATTGAAGAGATGAGAAGACTTATAGAAAAAGCACCTCTTACAGTATTCTTTATTGCTCTTGGATTCATGAGCATGACAATCGTTCCATATGGTATATTTATCGCTAAATGGATCACACTTGAAGAATCTTCAAACTTCCTCACACATGGTGCTTACATTGCTTCTATTATCTTCATCACAATTGGGGGAGTTATTCTTACCCTTCTCTACTTTAAGGTTATTGGTGTACTAAGTAGAAAGAGTGGAGAGTTCACAAAATTTAAACTTGAAAAACTTCCTTTCCTTTATCTCTTTACAACAGGTATCTATGTTATCTTTACAATAGTTGGATCTCTTTTTATAGCCCGCGTATCTACAGACTTTATAAATCCTGTTGTTAAAGCTATAACAGGAGAGTTTGCGAACATTAAAGCTGATGGTCTGACACTTGTAACTCCTACTTCTCAGATCTACGATTGGCAAATTATTGGTGCAATCATTCTGCTAATGATTGTTCCTGTCTTTGCATACTTTGTTCACTTCAAAGCAGACAGAGTTTACGAGTACACATGTGGAGAGAACGTAAATCTTTCTATTGGAACCTATAACTTCTTCTGTGTATCTAGGATAGAGCCATTTGTTGAAACAATAGCTATTGCATTCTTTATTCTCACACTCATCTTAGGAGGTGGTCTAGTATGAGCAAAGAGTTGGCTTTAATCCTGACGATCCTTTCTCCAGTTATCGGTGGTTTTATCTATGGATTTGAAAGGATAGTAAGGGCAAGAATGCAAAATCGTCAAGGACCACCATTACTTCAGCCTTTCTATGATTTTTTGAAACTAATGGATAAAAGATCCATTATTATTCATTCGTTCCACGCCTTCATGGGAATTATGTACTTGATCGGTACTTGGTTTTCCCTCTATGTTCTGATCTCAGGAGGAGATATTCTAATTGCTATTTTCTTCCATGTTCTTTCTTTAGCCTTCTTAGTCGTTGGTGGATTTAGCGTTAGATCTCCATACTCAGTTGTAGGAGCAATGAGAGAACTCATTCATATGTTAGCTTACGAGCCAATATTCGTTCTTGCTGCTGTAGGACTTTACCTTGTAAATGGAACCTTCCAAGTTTCTGAACTTCTAAAAGCAGAAACAATGCCTATTCTTTATTTACCTTTAATATTCATTGCTTTCTTATTAACTCTTCCAGCTGTTTTAAAGAAGTCTCCTTTTGATATAGCGGAAGCTCACCAAGAAATCATCGGTGGTCCAGAGATAGAGTACTCTGGAAAGTTTTATGAAGCGGTTTATACAGCTAAGTGGATTGAGTACGTATATGCATTCTTTTTTGTTTTCCTTTTTGCAGGAAAGAACTACCTTTTAGGAGTCTTACTTGCAATTCTTGCCTTCTTTATCGTTAACTTGATTGATAACGCTACAGCAAGAGTAAACTTCAGACAGATGGTCGCTTTTCACTGGTACATTCTTATACCACTAGCTGTTATTAACCTCATGCTACTAGCACTTTGGAGGGCATAAGATGGATCTAAAAAAGTTTAGAAAGAAGTCCCCGTGGATACTTCACTACAATACTGGTAGCTGTAACGGATGTGATATTGAGATCTTAGCGTGTCTTGCTCCAAAGTATGACGTAGAAAGATTTGGAATCCTGAATAGAGGGAACCCTAAACAGTCTGATATCTTACTTGTAACAGGTCCAGTAACAAAAAGAGCAAGAGAAAGACTCATCAGGTTATACATGGAAATGCCAGAACCAAAAGTTGTCGTAGCAGTAGGGGCGTGTGCTTGCACGGGAGGAGTCTTTAGAGGAATGTATAACGTAGAAAACGGAGTTGATAAGTTCATCCCTGTTGATGTCTATGTTCCGGGTTGTGCTGCAAGACCTGAAAGCATAATAGATGGAGTAGTTAAAGCTTTGGAAATCTTGGAAAAGAAGAAGAAAGACCTTCAGCTATCCAAAAAATGTGTCGGAAATGTTGAGTATATTCTCGACAAGCAGCTTAACAGAAGGAAAATTGTAGCTGAAGGTGTAAGGAGGTGTTATGAAAGTGGAAGAGATTAAAGTTCCTCTTAGGGAGATAAGAAGGGCAATAAAGGATTTTTATGATCCTAAGGAGTGGCATTTTATTACTGTTAACGGAACAGATATTGGGGGAAAAGTAGAGCTTAAATGGTTTTTTACAAAATATGGCGAAGAAGAAGTTTTCAAGGTATTTACAGCAGAAGCAAACTATGATGATGAAGTTCCTACTATTACTTATATCATCCCCTCTGCTTGGATTGCAGAGTGGGAACTTGCTGACCTTTTGGGTTTAAACGTAGAAGGAGCTAAGAAAGGATTATTCCTTGATCCTGATAGTCCAAAAGCACCTTTGAGGAGAGGTTAAGATGGGAAACAAAATTACGATACCTTTCGGTAGCCAGCACGTAGCTTTACCTGAACCGATAAAGTTTGTTTTTCAGACAGAAAACGAAAGAATCGTAGATGTTGAAGTAGATGTCGGATACGTTCACAGGGGAATTGAAAAAGCTTGTATGACAAAGTTTAAGTATATGCAGATAGGTTATGTAGTTGCAAGAGTTTGTGGTCTTTGTGCTATATCACACACTCTTGGCTATGTAACTGCCATAGAAAGGTTAATGGAAATAGAAGTTCCGAGAAAAGCCTTGTATCTAAGACTGATTGTTAGCGAGCTTGACCGTATCCATTCCCATCTTCTTGCAATGGGCCACCTAGCAGAAGTAGCAGGATATGAAAACCTCTTCATGCACACGTTTAGAGACAGAGAGCTTGTAATGGAGCTTTTAGAGCTTGTTACAGGAAACAGGGTTCAGTTTGACTATGCGACAGTTGGTGGAGTGAATAGAGATATTACTCCTGAAGTAGAAAAAGAGCTTAGAGAAAAGTTGAAAGTACTTAAAGAGAAGACCTTGTGGTTAAAGGATGTTTTTGAAAACGATTACACTATAAAGCTTAGGTGGAAAGGTATTGGTGTAATTACTCCAGAAATGGCAAAAGAACTCAATGTTGTAGGACCTCCTGCTAGGGCTTCAGGATTAGCAACAGATGTGAGAAATGAATTTAACTACTTACCATTTAAGGAAGTGGGTTATAAACTTATTGTAAGAAACGAAGGTGATATTTACGCTAGAAACTTGGTTAGAGCAGAAGAGACTCTCAACGCTATAGATATGGTCTTTAATGCCTTAGATGGAATGCCAGAGGGAGACATAAAGGTTCCTGTTAAAGGTCTTCCTGACGGTGAAAGTTTAGCAAGAGTAGAGGCTCCGAGAGGAGAACTCTTTTACTATGTAAAGGCAAGTAAGAAGATGATACTTGATAGATTAAGAATTAGAGTTCCAACCTTTGCAAACATTCCTGTGATGAAAGAACTCTTTATTGGAATGGATTATGCAGATGTTCCAGCAACAGTTATTAGCTTTGACCCATGTCTTTCTTGTACTGCGAGGTAAATACGAATGAGAGGACTTATTGTTCTCCTCTCTCTTTTTCTTTCTTCTTATGTTGCTTGGGCTTGTAGTAGTGACTGCTATCAATGTCACGTAAACATACCTAAGGACAGTAATCATAAGGTCTTATCTTCATGTACAGATTGTCATCCGAAACATGAAGAAAAAAGTTTTAATAGCAAGTGTGGAGCGGATTGTTTTGATTGCCACTCGGTAAATAAGGTAATGAAACTATCTTTAGCACATAGTGTCTTGAAAAAGTGTGTAGAATGCCACACTAAACTAAAGGACTCAGAAGTTAATGAACTTTACAACAGATTGTTTAATTAGGAGGAAGCTATGAAAGATATGCTAATAGAGTCCTTAAAGAACCTTTTTAAGAAGCCCGCTACTGTTAAATATCCTCTAGAACCATCTCCGCCACCTCCTAATTATAGAGGTTTAATTGTCTACAAAAAAGAACTTTGTATTTTCTGCACGAAGTGCGAAATAGTTTGTCCTCCTGGAGCGATAAGGTTTACGTATAATGAAGATGGTTCTAAAGAGTACCATTACAACCCATACCTTTGCATTTACTGTGGAGAGTGTGTAAGAGCTTGTCCAAAGCCTGGATGTCTAACCCAAGTTGAAGAAGTTGCAGAACCAGCTACAGAAGAAACAATCCCTAATTGGGACGAACTTGAAAAACAAGCAGACGAAACAAAGAAAAAATGGTTGGCTTCTAAGAAAAAGAAAAAAGCTTAATATAGATTCCTCCCTCGTGGCGGTCCTCCCTCCGCCTTCGTTTTATTTTTTCACTTCCTTTCTCATTCAATCCAAAATGTTAAAATAAAATCACTTTTTAAAAAATTCTTCTGGAGGGAAAAATTGGATAGAAAAAAAATTACGATAGTTGGGGCAGGAAATATTGGCGCTACCTTGGCTCTCCTTCTGGCAAGAAGAGAAACAGCAGACATTACGTTAATAGACATAAATGAAGGTATAGCAAAAGGAAAAGCTCTTGATATTATGGAAGCATCTCCAATCCTTGGAGTTAATGCTCACGTTGTTGGAACGGGAAATTATGAAGATACAGCCGATTCCGACGTTGTAATCATTACTGCCGGTTTTCCAAGAAAACCTGGAATGAGTAGAGATGACCTTTTATTTAAGAATTTTGAAATTGTAAAAAGTGTTTCTGAACAAATTAAAAAGTATTCTCCAAATGCTTTTGTTATAGTGGTGACAAACCCTCTAGATGCAATGACATATACAGCTTTGAAGGTAACAGGCTTTCCAAAAGAGAGAGTTCTTGGAATGGCAGGAGTTTTAGATTCTGCAAGATTTGCTTACTTTATTTCTGAAAAGACAAAGATATCCGTTGAAAACATTAGGGCTTTTGTAATTGGGGGACATGGTGATGATATGGTTCCTCTCAAGAAATATACTACTGTCAGTGGAATTCCTGTTGATAAATTTTTAAGCCCTTCTGAACTTGACCAAATAATAGAAAGAACACGTTTTGGTGGTGGTGAAATTGTTCAGCTTCTAAAAACCGGAAGTGCATTCTATGCTCCAGCAGCTTCCATCTTAGAGATGGTTATATCTATTCTTTGGAACAAGAGAAAAATCCTTTCCGCAAGTGTTTACCTTGATGGAGAAGTTGGAGAATACTACGGCGCCTCTGGCCTCTGCGTTGGCGTGCCAATAATCCTTGGAAAGAATGGAGTTGAGGAAATAATAAAACTTGACTTGGAAGAAGATGAATGGCAACAATGGAGAAAGTCTGTTGAGTCTGTAAGAAGACTTGTTGAGAAACTACCTCTTTAGGGGAGAAAAATGAGAGAAATTCATGTAGATAAAGTAAAAGAAGCTGTAAAAAAGCTTTGTATGGAAGCTAACTATTTTCTACCCTCCGATGTTTTAAAGGCTTTTGAAGAGGGAAAAGAAAAGGAAGTTTCTCCGGTTGGAAAAAACGTTTTTGACATACTTAAAGAGAATGCAAGGATAGCAGCTACTGAGGAGATCCCTTACTGTCAGGACACAGGATTTGCTGTAATTTTCATTGAAGTTGGACAAGATGTAAGGTTTGTTGGTGGAAGTTTAGAGGATGCTATAAATAAAGGAGTAGCTGAAGGGTATACTGAAGGTTATTTAAGAAAGTCTATAGTAAGTGATCCTCTTTTTGATAGGAAAAATACTGGTGATAACACCCCAGCTGTAATCCATTATAGAATCGTTCCGGGAGATAAAGTAAGGATTACTATGGCTGCAAAAGGTGGCGGTAGTGAAAATATGAGTCGCCTTGCAATGTTAAAACCTGCCGATGGTTTAGAGGGGGTTAAAAGGTTTGTAATAGAAACTGTAAGTAATGCTGGTCCTAATCCATGTCCTCCAATTATAGTAGGGGTTGGTATTGGAGGCACATTTGAAAAAGTAGCTTACCTTGCTAAAAAGGCACTCCTTAGACCAATAGGACACAGGAACCCCGATCCAAGGTATGCAAAACTTGAAGAAGAACTTTTGGAGGAAATAAACAAGCTTGGTATCGGTCCTGCAGGCTTTGGAGGAAAAGTAACAGCCCTTGATGTTAAGATAGAATGGTATCCCTGCCACATCGCCTCCCTCCCTGTTGCAGTAAATATCCAGTGTCACGCATCCCGTCATAAAGAGATTGAACTCTAATCTATCAGGCTGCCTCAGAGGCAGCCTATATCCTAAATAACTCAAGGGGTTAAGATGCATAACAAAAGATTTCTTTTCTTTATGGTGGCAGGAGTCATCCTTGGATTTCTTGTTGGAGGTTATTTAGAAGATTTTGCGTTAGCTACTTCTTTTATTGGTGAACTATTCTTGAACGCGTTAAAAATGGTAGTTCTACCCCTTATTATCATTTCCATTGCGAACTCAATTCTTAATATGGAAACAATAAACAGATTTAAACAGCTTGGGACAAAGATTCTTCTTTACTACATTATTACAACTTCGATAGCTGTCTCGATTGGAATTTTCACAGTAGTACTCATAAAACCAGGAGAAGATATATCTCTAAAGACAGAGATTCCTTTTAATAAGGAGGTAAGCTTCAGTTTACATGACTTGATAGTAAGTCTAATTCCTCCAAACATTTTTAAAGCTCTTACTGAGTTTGATGTTTTACCAGTCATAGTATCAACTATTCTGTTTTCCTTAGCTCTCCTATCTATAGAACGAGAAAGGAAGTTAAAACTCCATTCTATAATCTCTGAGCTAGATGTAGCTTTGTTAAAGCTTACCGAATGGATAATTAACTTTGCCCCAGTAGGTATATTTTCACTGATTGCTACGAAAATTGCTTCCTTAGGTGGGGCAAAGGCAATAGTACCTGTTATCATCTCGCTTAGTAAATATGTTCTAACTGTTCTTTTGGCTTTATTTATTCATGCTGCAATTGTTTTACCTTTTCTCTACTATCTATTAACAGGTAAAAATCCTTACTCTTTCGTAGCAAAGGTTAAAGAAGCTCTTTTAACTGCCTTTGCGACAGCTTCTTCTTCTGCTACGCTTCCTATTACCTTAAAAAGCGTTGAATCAGCAGGAGTTAAAAGAACTATAGCAGAATTTACTTTACCCTTAGGTGCCACCATTAATATGGATGGAACAGCCCTTTACGAAGCGGTGGCTGTTATATTTTTGGCAGAAGCTTACGGTATGGATCTTTCTCTTTCTCACTATCTGATTATCTTTTTAACTGCAACCTTAGCTGCTATAGGAGCGGCAGGAATCCCTGAAGCAGGTCTTGTAACAATGGTTTTGGTTCTTCAAGCTGTGGGTGTTCCACAAGAAGCAGTGGGACTTATTCTAGCTATTGATTGGTTTTTAGACAGGTGTAGAACCTCGGTAAACGTTTTAGGAGACGCTATGGGAGCAGCTATTGTTGACAGATATACTAAGAAAAGTTTTTAAAGAGAAATAGTAGGAGGAACAAAATGATTGGTTTTCTTATCGATTTAGAAGGAACTCTTGTTAAAGATAAAAGCTATACTCCAATACCAGAGGCGCTAGAATTTACTCATTTTTTAGATGAAAAAGGTATTCCTTGGATAGTTGCTACCAACAACTCAACCGAAAAACCTAAAAAGTTGATAGAGATTTTAAACTCTAAAGGATTTAATGTAGATGAAAGTAAGGTAATCACTCCAAGTCTTTTAGCCTCTAACTTCCTTAAGAAAGAGAATGTTAAATCTATTTACTTTCTTGGAACTGAAAAAATAAAAGAGTTTTTCCAAGAGGAAGGTTTTGAAGTCAGAAACGATTATAAAGTTGATGCTGTAGTTGTTGGAAGGGATAGAGAAATTAATTATGCTAAGTTAAAAGTAGCTACATCCGCTCTTGTTGTTAACGATGCTAAGCTTTTTTCTTTCCATATGAATAGACTTATACTTGATCCTGATGGACTTGTTGGTCCAAGCGTTGGAGCAATAGCTGCTGCCCTTTCTTACGCATCTGGAAAAGCGGTTACATCTTTCGGAAAACCTTCAAGGGAATACTTTGAAAGAGCTTTTGAATTACTTGGAATAAAGGATGTAAGTAAAATCTATATGGTTAGTGATGACCCATTCACGGATCTTGCTGAAGGTAAAAAAGTTACTGGCTTTAAAACGGTCTTTGTCTTAAGTGGAAAGTATAAAGACAAAACCATTTTGGAAAAAATAGATAAGGATCTTCATCCAGACTATGTTTTTCTTCACATTGGAGAGTGTAAAAAGTTTTTGGAAGGTTAAAAGATGCTAAAAAGAATTAAACTCTATATGGAAATGATAAAAGTTGAACATACCGTTTTTGCTCTTCCTTTTGCTTTAACTAGCAGCCTTATTGCTGCAAATGGTTTTCCCATCCTTTACCAAATTTTTTGGATCGTTTTAGCCCTATTTGGAGCAAGAACGGCAGCTATGAGCCTTAATCGTTTAATAGATGCAGAAATTGACGCTAAGAACCCAAGAACAGCAGATAGACACATTCCAAAAGGACTTGTTAAAAAAACGGAAGCAGCACTTTTGGCAATTGTTGGATTTCTTTTAATGGTATTTAGCGCTTATAAGCTAAATCCTTTGGCTTTGAAGCTCTCACCTATAGCAATCTTTGTTCTTGTTCTTTACTCCTTTACAAAACGGTTTACTTATCTTTGCCATATAGTTCTTGGAATAGCCGTTGCCTTAGCACCTCTTGGGGCATGGGTGGCAGTTAAAGGAGATGTCTCCTTAAGTGCAATTTTAATTTCTCTTTCTGTTGCTCTTTGGGTAGCAGGGTTTGACATTATCTACGCTCTTCAAGATGTTGAATTTGATAGGAGAGAGGGATTGTACTCTATACCTGCTGTTTTGGGAGAAGAAAAGGCATTAATTCTTTCTAAGTTGTTCCACCTTTTAACCCTTTTAGCATTAATTACGGTTGGTATCCTAGAAAATTTAGGTCTTTTTTACTACTTGGGATTGGTAATGTCAGCAATTTTAATGGCTAAAGAACATAGGATAATTTCTAAAGATAGAAGTAAGATAGACTACGCTTTTTTTAACCTTAATGGATACATAAGTTTAACGATTTTCTTTTTTACCATGCTTAACTACATATGGAAGATAGAATGGAGCTTTTCAAGTATCTAATTTCTACTTTAATAGTCGTTGATCCAATATTTGCTGCAATAGTTGTTGCAAGTTTGATTCAAAGTCAGAAAGAAATAGAAAAGGTTGCCTTTAGAACATCTATGACAGTTTTAGTAGCATTTATAGTAACTATGGTTGCAGGAGAGAAGTTTTTAAAGCTAATAGGAGTAAACATCTTCAGTATAAAAATCTTTGGAGGACTAATTCTTTTACATATGGCTTTTCAAATGCTTCAGGCAAATCCACCTAGAACTAAACATACCCAGGAAGAAGGCGAAGCTGCAATGGAAAAAGAGGACATTTCTATAATTCCTCTAGGAATTCCTATTCTTTTTGGACCGGGAGCTTTTACCACTGTTTTAATTTTTAAAGAAGAAACTAGATCTATATTGGAAGAACTGTCTTTATTATTGGCACTTCTTATATCAGTAGTTATCATATATTTTACTCTTAAAAATGCAGGTATCTTTGCTAAAAAATTGGGAACAACAGGGGTGAATGTTAGTGTTAGAGTATTTGGACTTTTTGTTGGTGCCCTAGGTTCCCAATTTGTCGTAGATGGAGTAAAACATCTCTGGATACAAGGGTGATAAGATGAAGGTGGTTTTACAGAGAGTTTTGAGTGGAAAAGTTGTAGTAGCTGGTGAAACTGTAGGAGAGATTAAACATGGACTAGCTGTTTTAGTAGGATTTGAAAAAGGAGATATTAATTCCTATGTAGACAAAATGGTGGATAAAATCGTTAACTTGCGTATTTTTGAAGATTCTACTGGAAAGATGAACTTGTCATTAAAAGACGTTAACGGATCTTTGCTCGTTGTACCAAACTTTACTCTGGCAGCTGACTGTAGAAAAGGGAGAAGACCAAGTTTTCAATCTTCAGAAGACCCAGATAAAGCAGAAGAGATGTTTAAACGTTTCATTGAAAAATGTAAAGAATATGGGATAGAAGTACAGACGGGAATATTTGGTGCTGATATGAAGGTTCATATTGTAAATGACGGTCCCGTTACTTTCATACTAGATAGTAAAGACTTTTCTTAAAGGGGAATAGATGAATTCCATATTAAGTCGCTTAGTGGACTTATTACCGTTGTGGCTTCATAGTGAGTTGATCTTATTTATTTTGTTTTTTGTCCTTTCTTTAATCTCCCTGAAATCCCACAGATTATTAAAGAAAATTCTTCTAAAGATTTTTTTGAAGGACAGTAAACTTTCTGAAATAGAAAAACTCGTTATAAAGGTCTCTATTTGGATTTCTTACTTCTGGGCACTTTTCTTTCTCAACTTGTCAATTTTACAAATTCCACTTCCACAAAAAGCTTTAGGCATAATTGATAAAGTTTTCTTTATCCTTTACGTAGGAATTATTTCATTTGTACTAATCAAAGTTTTGGAGATTGTTCTAGAGAAGTTTTCAAACAGTATGAAGAAGAAAGTTTCCCTTTCTGAAGCTCCTTTAGTTGATACTTACTATTCAATGATTTCAAAACTCATTAACATCTTTGTTTTTACAATAGGATTTATAGTAGTTCTAGACCACCTTGGGCTTAACGTTACCTCGTTAGTTGCTTCTTTAGGAGTGGGTTCTCTTGCTGTAGGTCTTGCAGCACAGGATACTATAAAGAATTTTATTTCTGGTGTTCTTTTAGTAACCGATAGACAGTTTAGAATAGGAGATAGAGTATATCTAAAAGATATAGATGTTGAAGGTTATGTTTACGATATAGGTCTTAGAACAACGAAAATCTTAACGATTACAGGAAACAACCTTATAACAATTCCAAACTCAAAACTTACCGAGGGAATAATAGAAAACTCTCTATATCCTGATCCAAGAGTGAAAGATTTTGTAGAAGTTGGAGTTTCTTATGGTACGGATGTAGAGAGGGTAAAAGAGCTTCTTTTAAAAGCAACTGAAGGTGTAAAAGGTATTATAAAAGATCCTCCACCTGCGGTTTTCTTTACTCAATTTGGAGATAGTGCTTTAGTTTTTAAGTTAATTTACTACGTTGAAAAGAAAGATTTAGCATTTGAAATAAAATCCATTTTACATGAAAGAATTACAAATCTCTTTAGAGAAAATAACATAGAAATACCTTATCCGCAAAGCGATGTTTGGTTCAGAAATCCATTAAAAGTAAAGATAGAAGATGGAGAAGAAACTTTATAGTGTAAAAATGAGAAGTTCTAAAAATGGATTTCACATATCTGGGGCTGAGAGAATAGTTTCTGAGAAAGAGATAGAAAAAGTTTCAATGTCTCTTATAAAAAGAGCTCTTAACCACTCTAGAGGAAAGCCAGATTTTATAAATCTAAAAGTAGAAGAGATAAAGGAAGAAATTGTCTATATTTCCCCTCTACCAATTTTTGAAATAACAGGTTTCACATCCCCTTACGAGGTTCTAAAAAAACTCTTTGATTTAGCAAGAATACCTATTGATCTTGGATTAGAGATTTATGAACGGTTGTTTAAAGGCCCTACGATGAGAGGGGCAATGATTGTTGAAGTCCCTTCTGGGAAAAGGCTAGATCCTGATAAAGAAAGAGGAGTAAGGGCTTCCTACCTTGATATGGATAAAGAAACAGAAAGAAAATTAAAAGAAGTTGCAGGAAAAGGTTACACTCAAAATTTAAAAGAGGCTCTTACTCTATCTACAAAAATTCTTTCCTTTGAGGGAGTTCTAGCTGAACTTTGTGTTTCTGATGATCCAGATTATACAACAGGGTATTTTTCTATAAAAGGAAGAGGATACTTTCGCATAAAGAATATAAAATCTCCAGGACTTCCTCGCGGAGGAAGAGCTATTTTTGTGAAAGATATAGAACTTTCCAGTTTTATTGAGTACTTAGAAAAGAAGCCTATTATAGTAAAGGGAGAACCATTCTATTCTTTATTCTCTATTTGAACTTCCTTAGAACTAAAATCACCAGTTTTCACATGACCTTCTATGCTTGCCCCAAGTTCGACAAAAAGTTTTTTTGTAACAATATCTCCCTGGATCTTTCCTGATGATTTTATTTCAACTTCCTCTGACTGAATGTTCCCTTCTATACTTCCCATAACTACTATTTCATTGGTCAGAACGTTCCCTTTTATTCTTCCAGACTCTCCCAAGATGATATAGTCGCCTTTTACATCTCCTACGATTTCGCCATCAATCCTTACCTTCCCTTCTGCGACAATATTACCGTTTATCCTTAAACCTTCTCCAAGAATGCTTCTTATCTCTCCACTACTATTATTCTTCTTTCCCCCTATCATTAAAAACCTCCATATAAGTTAGAGGATTTACAACCTTATCTCTAAACCTAACTGTATAGTGAAGATGAGGACCAGTACTTCTACCCGAATTTCCCATCATTCCTATTATTTGTCCTTTTTCTACAAAATCTCCCTTCTTAACGAAGAACTTTGCTAAGTGTCCATAGTAGGTAGAAAAGTCTTTGCTATGTTTTATAATTAAACACTTCCCCATGGGTCCACACCAGCCAGTTTTAACAACAACCCCATCAGCAGTTGCTCTGACCGGAGTCCCCCAGGTTCCGGCTAAGTCAACTCCCAAGTGGAACTCTATCCTTTTTGTTATAGGGTTTCGTCTTAAACCGAAATCGGAGGTCAGTTTTCCTACTGTAGGATATCCAAGAGGAATTGTCCGTAGGTTATGTATTATGTAATCTAGACTTGGAATAATAGATGAAATATCTATATCTTTTCTTTTTAAGAGTTCGTCGATTGGTATAGCAAGACCACCCTTACCGCCTTCTTCAGAGGAAATTTTTACTCCCACTTTTTTCATTAAGGAGTCGATGATTTCTATCCGCTTTGCAAGTTCGCTTAGAGCGTTTTCTTTTTCCTCTTTTAAAGAAGAAAGTTCTGTTTTAAGCTGTTTATTTTCCTCCTTATATTGAGCTAACTCATTTCTTAAACTGGATATTTCCTTCTCAGTTCTTTTATAGTAGGAGAAAGAAAGGTAAGTCAGGAAGATTGAATATACCATCAAAACAAAAAAGAATATAAAGGTAAACTTTATAAGAAACTTAAGTCTTTTCTTGGAGAATTGATATCTCTTTATTTTTCCAAGTTCATCTTCAATTAGTATTAGTTGAAGATTTTTGTTCCCATCCTTCAATTTTACTTCCCTATACAGAATTTGGAAAAGATTATATCAAACATGTCTTCTGTAGTTACATAACCAACTATTTTCCCTAAGTTTACTAAAGCTTCATCAAGATCAATAGATAGAAACTCAGGAGATTCAAAACCTTGTTGAATGCTGTTAAGGACTTTCTCTAGAGAATTTTTTGCTTTTTCAAGAAGTTCTTTATGTCTTTCGTTAGTGATTAATATTTCTTCTTCCTGAAATACGGTCTCTGGATCTAAAAGAACAAGACTTTTTATTTCCTTACTTAAGTTTTCTATTCCTTCTAGACTTTTTGCACTTAAAGTTATACATCTAAATCCCAATTTTTTTAAATCCTCGCAAGAGACTCTTAACCCTAAATCCCTTTTATTTACAACCAAAATGACATTTTTCTTTTCTTTTAAAATCTTAGCTATTTTCTCGTCTTCCTCTGTATATCCACAAGATCCGTCAATGACAAAAAGAATAACATCCGCTTCCTCAAGGCTTTTTAGACTTCTTTCAATACCTATTTTTTCTACCTTGTCTTGTGCTTCCCTTATACCGGCAGTATCTATAAGTTTTATAGGTATTCCTTCAAAGGTTATTGTTTCTTCTATTATGTCTCTCGTTGTCCCTGGAATTTCCGTAACAATTGCCCTTTCTTCTTTTAAAATTGCATTAAGTAGAGAAGACTTCCCAACGTTAGGCCTACCAACTATTGCTACTTTAATACCTTCTTTTAAGACTTTGCCATCCTTGTAAGAGGATATCAATCTATCAAGTTCCTTTATTACCTTCTTAAGTCTATTTGCGACGTTCCCATATTCCATAACCTCAATGTCTTCCTCTGGAAAGTCGACAGCTGCTTCAATGAAAGCTTTTATTTCCAAAATTTCATCTCGCAAACTCTTTATCTTTTCAGAGAGCTTTCCTTCAAGTTGTTTAAGGGCTAATCTTGCTCCAGTTTCACTTTGGGCATTTATAAGTTCATTGATAGCTTCTGCCTGGACTAAATCTATTTTTCCGTTTATAACGGCTCTTAGTGTAAACTCACCAGGTTCGGCAAGACGAGCTCCTTTTGTAAGGATGAGTCTTAGAATTTTCCGAACGATAACTATCCCACCGTGAGAATGGATTTCTACAACATCTTCACCTGTAAAGGTCTTTGGAGCTTTCATATAAACAGCTAAAACCTCATCCACCGGTTCTTCGTTCTGGTCAACAATAAGCCCGTAATGCATTTTTCTATCTTCGAAGTTTTCCCTTTTCTTTCCGCTTTTTGTTCTGAAAATTTCTTTAAGAATTTTTAGAGAGTTATTTCCAGAAATTCTCACTATCCCTATTGCTCCTTTTCCTATAGGTGTTCCAATTGCAGCTATGGTGTCTTCGCAAAAGTAGTCTTTCATAATACCTCCAAAATTTTGTGTGCTATCATAAATCTAACATTAACAAACAAGGACGAGGATTCTATGTGTGGAATTGTAGGATACATAGGAAAAGATAACGCCAAAAATGTA
>JBDOLX010000032.1:25970-38207 GCA_039832905.1 Desulfurobacteriaceae bacterium
ATAGATGGATTGAAAAGACTGGAATACAGAGGCTACGACTCAGCAGGAATAGCTGTAATAGACAATGGAGAACTAAAGGTTTTCAAGAAAGAAGGAAAAATAAGAAAACTTGAAGTTGAACTTAATAGAATGAACATTTTTTCAGAAATTGGTATAGGACATACCCGTTGGGCAACCCATGGAAAACCGTTAGATATAAATGCCCATCCTCATGTAGATTGCAATCATAAAATAGCTATTGTTCATAACGGAATAATTGAAAACTACTTAGAGTTAAAGAAAAACCTCTTAGATAAAGGACATAAGATTCTTTCTGATACAGATACAGAAATTGTTGTCCATTTAATAGAAGAGGAATTAAAAAATTCTAAAAACTTTTTTGAAGCTTTCAAAAATGCTATTTGAAAGCTAAAAGGTTCCTATGCAATAGGGGTTATCACTGTTTTTGAACCTGATAAGATTTTTGTTGCAAGAAAAGATAGCCCTTTGGTTATTGGAATTGGAGAAGGAGAAAATTTCATCGCTTCTGATGTACCTGCGTTTCTACCGTATACAAACAAAGCTTTGTTCTTAGATGACTTTGAAATTGCAATAGTTGAAAGAGAAAAAGTTAAAGTATTTGACTTTGAAGGAAACAAAAAGGAAAAGAAAGTTCACATGATTCCTTGGTCAATAACTCAAGCAGAGAAAGCAGGTTTTAAACATTTTATGCTAAAAGAAATTTTTGAACAACCAAGGGCAATAGCCGATACAATAAGTGGAAATCTTTCATGGTTTAAAGGAGATGGTTTAGAGATAGAGAACTTTAACAAAGTCCAAATAGTTGCTTGCGGAACTTCTTATCATGCGGGACTTATAGGAAAATTCTATATAGAGAATCTTGCAAAGGTACCGGTAGAAGTTGACTACGCTTCAGAATATAGATATAGGGAACCGATAGTAGATAATAGCGTTCTCGTTATAGCTATTACCCAATCAGGAGAAACTGCAGATACGTTAGCCGCAATGAGGCTTGCAAAGTCAAAAGGAGCAAAGACATTGGCTATCTGTAATGTAATTGGTTCAACAGCGACAAGAGAAGCAGATACAACCATTTACACTTATGCTGGACCAGAAATAAGTGTTGCCTCGACGAAAGCTTTTACAACTCAACTAACTAGTTTATTTCTTTTTGCCCTTTGGCTTGGAAGAAAAAGGAAGGTGCTTAACGAAATAGAAACGGAGGAGTACTTTAAAGAACTAATGAAAGTTCCTTCTAAAATAGAGGAATTTTTAAATAGAGAAAAAGAAGAAGAAAACGTAAAGAAGATTTCTCTTGAGTTTTACAAATCAAGTGATGCACTTTATCTTGGAAGAAATGTTAACTATCCTATAGCTTTAGAGGGTGCTTTAAAGCTTAAGGAGATTTCCTACATTCACGCTGAAGGCTATCCTGCAGGGGAGATGAAACATGGTCCAATAGCCCTAATAGATGAAAGTATGCCAGTAATCTTTGTGGCAACAGAAAGCAAACTTAAGGAAAAGGTTGTTTCTAATATAGAAGAGGTAAAAGCAAGAAAAGGAAGGGTAATTTCTGTTATAAACGAAGAAGATGAGGAAGTAAAGAAGCTTTCAGAGTTTACTATAGAAGTTCCAAAAACATTAGAATTCTTATCTCCAATAGTTAATGTAGTGCCATTACAACTTTTTGCCTATTACATAGCAGACTTCCTTGGATACGATGTTGATCGGCCGAGGAATCTGGCAAAAAGTGTAACTGTGGAGTAAAGGTGAAGGAAACAGCAACTCTCTTAATTTCTTGTAAGGATAGGAAAGGAATTCTTGCAGAAATTACCGGTTTTATAGCAAAGAATAACGGAAACATAATAGCTGCAGACCAGCACATAGATTTTCAAAAATCTATCTTTTTTATGAGAATTGAGTGGGACTTAACGGAGTTTAAAATACCTAAAAGAGAAATAGCTAAAGCTTTTAAGCCAATAGCAAGAAAATTTGATATGAACTATCAATTAAAGTTTAGCTCTGACGTTCAGAATGTAGCCATTTTTGTTTCCAAATACGATCACTGCCTTTATGAACTGCTTTACAGATTTAAAGCTGGAGAATTGAGAGGAAATCTTAAACTTGTAATAAGTAACCATCCAGATTTAAAGCCTGTGGTAGAAATGTTTGGTATACCTTTTTATCACTTTCCAAAAACAAAAGAAACCAAACTTTCGGTAGAGGAAAAAGAAATAGAACTTCTAAAGAAAGAGAATATAGACCTTGTAATTCTTGCAAGATACATGCAAATCTTGAGCGATAACTTTGTGAATCAGTTCAGAAACAAAATAATAAACATTCATCACTCTTTCCTTCCTGCTTTTGTGGGAGCAAAGCCCTACCATAGAGCTTACGAAAGAGGAGTAAAAATAATTGGAGCGACAAGCCACTACGTTACAGAAGAACTTGATCAAGGACCGATCATAGAACAGGATGTTGTGAGGGTAACTCACAGAGATACGGTAGAAGATATGATAAGAAAGGGAAGAGACTTAGAAAAGCTTGTTTTAGCAAGAGCCGTTAGGTGGCACTTAGAAAACAAGATACTTGTGTATGATAACAAAACAGTTATTTTTGACTAGTTCTTCCTTATTTATTTTCTTCCTTTGATAGCAAGTTTCGCCCTTTCTATTATCGGTTTAATAGTAGAATATTTTGTTTTTAAACTCGCTCTATTTATGATTAACCTTGCAGTAGAATGCAAAATTGTATCCACTTCTTTCAGTCCATTAGCACGTAAAGTTGTTCCTGTCTGAACAAGGTCAACGATTCTATCTGCAAGCCCAACTAAAGGTGCAAGCTCTACTGAACCGTAAAGAACAATGATTTCAGGGTGGATTCCTTTACTTCTAAAATACCTATCGGTAATTCTTGGATATTTTGTTGCAACTCTAATGAAAGAAAGTTTTTCAAGATCGTAAGGTTCTTCTATTTCTTCCGGTTCTGCTACCGACAACCTACATTCTCCAAATTTGAGATCGAGAGACTCATAAAGATCATATCCCTTTTCTTCAATAACATCTTTTCCTGCAATGCCAATGTCAGCTGTTCCGTAGTAAACGTAAGTTGGAACATCCATAGGTTTAACCAAGATAAACTTAAAATTTTTCCATTTAAAAATTAGCTTTCGGGTTTCTTTTAGAGTTTCTGAAGCATCTATTCCAGTTTCCTGTAAAAAAGCAACAGTTTCCTTTAAAAGTCTTCCCTTTGGGAGAGCAATGGTTATCTCGTTCATTCCATTCTCCTCAGTATGGAAGTTCACTTTTTACTCTTTCTATTTCTGCTCCAAGATTCTGGAGCTTTTCTTCCATTCTTTCATATCCTCTATCAAGGTGATAAATTCTGTAAACTTCTGTGGTATTTTCTGCTGCAAGTCCAGCTATAACCAAAGAGGCGCTTGCTCTTAAGTCTGTTGCCATCACTTTTGCACCAATTAGTTTATCAACTCCTTTTACAACTACGGTATTTCCCTCTATTGAAAGGTCTGCCCCAAGTCTTTGTAGTTCAAGAGCGTGCATAAAGCGATTTTCAAATATAGTTTCTTTTATGACGGAAGTTCCACTGGCTAAACACATCGCAGCCATAAACTGTGCCTGCATATCCGTAGGAAAACCCGGATATGGCTGAGTTATTACATCCACACCTTTAAGCCTATCCCTTTTTTCAGCAACAACTTTATTATTTGCAATTTTCTCTACCTTTAAACCTGCTTCTTCAAACTTTTCTATTACTGCTCCAAGGTGATCGTAAGGAAAGTTCTCTATTTCTATTCTGCCGCCTGTTAATGATACTGCTGCCAAGAAAGTTCCTGCTTCAATTCTGTCTGGCATAACCCTGTATTCGATGTCTCCGAGTTCATCTACACCATCAATTTCTATGATATCTGTCCCTTCGCCTTCTATTCTTGCTCCAGCCTTTTTTAAGGCTCTTGCTAAATCTACAATTTCTGGTTCTTTTGCAGCATTCCTTATGACAGTTTTTCCCTTTGCTAAACAAGCTGCCATTAGAACATTTTCGGTTCCTCCCACAGTTGGGAAGTCAAAAGTAATCTCACATCCTTTTAGCCTTCCACTAACTTCTGCTGTTATGTACCCATGATCAATTCTTATGTCAGCCCCCATTTTGGAAAGAGCCTTTAAATGGAGGTTAACAGGTCTTGCACCAATAGCACATCCTCCCGGCATAGAAACTCTTGCTGTTTTATACCTTGCAAGGAGAGGTCCTAAGCAAAGAATCGATGCTCTCATCGTCCTTACAAGGTCGTAAGGAGCTTCCGTTTTTATACCTTTCCCTTCTTCAATCTCGACAGTATCGTCAAATCTCTTAACGATAAATCCCATACTTTCAAGTAAAAGACAGGAAGTATAGATGTCCCTAAGATTTGGAACGTTAGAAAGGAAAAGTCTACCGGTTAGTATGGATGAAAAAATTATCGGTAAAGATGCATTCTTAGAACCAGAAATCCTTACCTTTCCCTTAAGTTCCCTACCACCTTTTATTACGAACTTTTCCACTTTTTACTCCTTTCTTGCTAAAACTATCCTCTCTATTCCAGCCAAATCTTTGAAAAACGTAATATCCTTAAAACCTTCCTCTTCTAAGAGTTTTTCCACTTCTCCATGTTGACCGGCCCCAATTTCAAGAGCTATTAGACCATTTTCCGTTAGTTTTTTTTCAGCTTCCTTTATTAGCCTTCTTATAACTTGTAATCCGTCTTTCCCTCCAAAAAGAGCAATTGCCGGCTCAAACTTTAGAACATCCCTTTCAAGCCTTTTATCACCAAAAGGGACATAGGGAGGGTTAGAAATAATCACATCTATTGGGCTTTCTATTCCATCAAGAAGATTGGTCTTTATAAATTTTACACACTGACAACCTAACATTTCCTTGTTTAGTTTTGCAACACTTATTGCAGTAGAAGAAATATCTGTTCCTATGTATTCGTTCTCTTTCTTTAAAAGTTTACACAAAGAAAGAATAATGCATCCACTACCTGTGCCAACATCAACGATTTTTAGATTATCTCTCTCTTTTATTGCGTCAAAAACAGCTTCAACTAGAATTTCAGTTTCGGGTCTTGGTATAAGAACTCCTCTTTTTACATTAAATTTAAAGCCAAAGAATTCCTTCTCTCCAATTATGTAAGCAACAGGTTCTCCTTTTGCTCTCCTTTTTAAGAGTTGACGGTACCTTTCCACCTCACTTTCTTCTAAAGGCCTGTCAAATTCAGTGTAAAGTTTTACTCTGTCTTTAAATCCGAGAGAAAAGGTGAGTAAAAGTTCAGCATCAAGTCTTGCCGACTTTATTCCCCTTTCCTTCAAGATCTCGGTTGCTCTTTTTAGTAAGGTCCCAACAGTCCACTTCATAGCGTCCAAAATGTATCAGAATTAATACTTAATTGGAAGCTGTTTTGATAAAATCTCCCAAAAACTCTTACGAGGAGATAAGATGGAATTTGAAGCGGTAATTGGGCTTGAGGTTCACGCTCAACTTTTAACAGAGACCAAAATCTTTTGTAGCTGTAAGAACGAGTTTGGGGCACCGCCGAACACCAACGTCTGTCCGGTATGCCTTGGAATGCCTGGATCTTTACCGGTCTTAAACAAAAAGGCCGTTGAGTATGCAGTAAAAGCAGCACTGGCTTTAAACTGTAAGATCAACAAGTACTCCGTTTTTGCTAGAAAACACTACTTTTACCCAGACCTACCAAAAGCTTATCAGATTACTCAGTACGAGCTTCCGTTTGCAGAAAACGGATGGATAGAAATAGAAAAGCCAGATGGCACTAAGAAAAAAATCAGAATAAAGAGAATTCATCTTGAAGAAGACGCAGGAAAAACTATCCACGGTGAAGGACTTGATCCAAACTCTTACGTTGACTTAAACCGTGCAGGAACTCCACTAATTGAAATAGTTTCTGAACCTGATATATCTACTCCGGAAGAAGCTAAACTTTACATGCAGAAGCTAAGGGATATCTTGGTTTGGATTGGCGTAAACGATGGAAACCTCGAGGAAGGATCTTTAAGGTGCGATGCTAACGTATCTATAAGACCAAAGGGATCTAAGGAACTTGGAACAAGAACAGAAATTAAGAACGTAAACTCCTTTAGGTTTATTCAAAAAGCTCTTGAGTATGAAATTGAAAGACAGATAAAGGTTGTAAAAAGTGGTGGAGAGGTTGTTCAAGAAACAAGGCTTTTTGATTCCCAAAAAGGAATCACAAAGACAATGAGGACCAAGGAAGAGGCTGAAGACTATAGATATTTCCCAGAACCAGATCTTCCGCCTCTTATCATAGACGAAGAATGGCTTGAAGCTATAAAAGCTTCTTTACCAGAGCTTCCAGATGAAGTAAAAGAAAGGTTTATAAACGATTACGGACTTACTTCCTATGATGCAAGTATTCTTGTTAGGGATAAAGTCTTGGCTTCATTCTTTGAGAAAGCTGCCAAATCCTACGGTGGAGAAGCAAAAAAAGTAGCGAACATAATTATTTCTGATCTTCTAGGTGTTCTAAATGAAGAAAAGATTGAACTTTCAGAAGCAAAAGTCAAACCAGAACATATTGCAGAACTTCTAACTCTTGTTGATAAAGAAGTTATCTCTCTAAGAGTAGCTAAAGAAGAAATAATTCCTGAAATGGTTAAAACAGGAAAGGAACCTAAATTAATAGTTGAGGAAAAGGGACTTACCCAAATTTCGGATGAGTCTGCTCTAAAAGAGATAATAAAGAAAGTTCTTGCCAATAACGAGAAAGCTGTTAAACAATATAAAGAAGGTAATGATAAACAGAAGCAGAAAGCTGTTAAATACCTAATCGGTCAAGTTATGAAAGAAACAAGAGGAAAAGCCAATCCTAAACTACTTAATCAGTTAATTCCTCAAGTTCTTGAAGAAGTTTAGCTTTAAAGGTAAGGTAGGAAGGGGCTTTCGCCCCTTCCCTGTAAGTATAAAAACTCCCTCCCCCGGGTGGCACTCGCCACCCTCCTTTTCGTTGTTCATTACTATTATATCATAAGTAAATCTATTGTAATCTTTCTACTTTTATAAAGTTTAAAGATAACGAATTTTATTATTATCTCCATCTTTTCATATTTTCCAGGATAAGAGCCTTAATTTCTGTTTTTGCCTTATTTATCATGCCGTTAACAACATGGTAGTAAATTAAAGCAACCACAGCAACAAAAATCCCCAAAGCAGTGGCTTCAAGTGCAAAACCTATACCTTTACTAACTTCTAGTAAGTTTCCAGTCCCTCTTTCAGCCATTACCAAAAATGATTTCATTATCCCTAAAACTGTTCCGAGTAACCCTAAAAGAGGAGAGACAGTGATCGTAAAAGACAAGAATCCCATTCCTCTTCTTAGTTTCGATACAAACAAGTGGTAACGGGCCTCAAGTTTACTTTGATCGAATTCTTCTATTTCTTTTAGAAAAAGTTTCTTTTCTGCAGGATAACTAAAGGATAGGTAAAGTAACCTTTCCACGAAAAGAAACGTCGCTAAGAACACAAGTGCATAAAGAGAGTAAAAGACAACTTGATGGGCTGTTTCCATTGTGATAATCAACTTTCTCCTCCTTTTGAAAGAAATAGTATAATAAATTTTACAAAATCTGAAGAAAGGAGAAGGATGTGTTTAAATTCAAGGATGAGAACTTTGGAGAGAAGCCGCAATTGATTATCATTCCGATGGTTGACGTAATGCTCTTTTTGCTTGCTTTCTTTGTACTCATAACAGGAAGCTTGATTCCCGGACTTGCAATCAAAACAAACCCACCAGAGACTACAAGAAAGTCAAAAATTGAAATCAAGAGAGAGGTAGTTACAGTTACCATAAAAAAAGATGGCACTATCTATTTTGGAAACAGGAAAGTCTCTCTTAAGGAACTTCCTCAACTGTTTAAAAAGAAAAAACGTGAAAACCCTGGTGTTTCAATTGCTATAAATGCGGATAAAGACTCAAAAGTTCAACTTTTAGTAAGTGTTATGGATGCAGCTCAAGAAGCAGGTATTACTTCAATAGGACTACTAGCGAAGGAGAAAAATGAAGGCAAGCGTTAGAATTGTATTAGCTCTGTTAGTTTCTATCTTAATAGAACTTGCTTTTATAAGGGTAACGGAGATCATTTATAAACCTCAACCAAAAGAAGTTAAAGAGGTTATTAAAATTTCTTTGATAAAACCAAAAAATCAGAAGGTAAAAATAGAAAAAACTCTTGGTAAGAGGACGAAGAAAAAGAAAAAGAAAAAGATTCATTCTAAGTCAACACCGAAGAAACCAAAGATTGTTTCAAAAAGAACAGTTAAGAAGATTCCTAAGGAAACTTCTAAGGAAAAAAGTTCTGGAGGCTTAAAAGCTGTTGATGGAAACCTTCCTGCTTACTACTTAGAAGCTATTAGAAGGGCCATAGAAGAAAACATTTTCTATCCCCTTGAGGCTATAGAAAGAGGTGAAGAAGGAAGAGTAAGCGTAGAGTTTGTCCTCAATAGGAACGGTAAAGTCCTTCAATGTAAACCTCTTAGAGGAAAAAGCGAAATACTGAAGGAAGCAACCTGTATAGCTATAGGGAGAGCAACCTTCCCTCCAATTCCAACTTCTATAAAAAACAGTAAGCTTAAGTTTCAGCTGGAAATAGAATATAACTTAGACATGATCCGTTAATCTTCTGGTTTCACTTTTTCTATTTTTATAGATGGGATTCTTAGTTTTGATAGTTTTTCTTCAAGGACTTTTACCCTATCTTCAAGTACTTTAAGTTTTTCCGTGAGTTCTTGATTACTTTTAGAAAGCTTATTTTTCAAGGAAACTATTTCCTTTTCTAACCTTTGGCTTGTAGTTTCCATTTTAGTATTAAGTTCAGACTTTATGTAGGACACTTTCTTCTCTGTATCAAGCTCTACTTTACTAATATGGCTTTCGACAATCTCTATAGCTTTTTCAAGTTTAGAGAGTTTTTCTTCAATTTCCTTCATACTCTGATGAATAGAGTTAATTGACACTTGAACCTTAGGAACTTCTTCTTTTACCTTGAGAACTTGAGTATTTGTGTTTTTAAGATCTTTTTCCAGTTTAGACTGCTTAAGTTCAAGTATTTGAATTTTTGCCTCTAGATCATTTATCTTTTTTGCTTGCTCGTCAGAAATACAGGATGCTAGTAAAATTGTAGCTGTTACTGGTAGTATAAGTTTCTTCATTTTTTCCTCCAGTGAAAAATTTCTCAAATAATTTTAGTATAACTATTAAAAACTTATGAGGGGAGGACGATGGTAAGTGCTGGAATAGATGTTGGCTCGACGACCGTTAAGGGAGTCCTGATAGATGAAAATGGAAGAATTTTAGTTGAACACTATGAAAGGCATGAAGCTAAGCAAATCGAGAAAGTTTTAAAAATTCTTGAAAAATTTGAAAAATTTGCTGGAAAAGGCTTTCAACTCTTCTTAACTGGTAGTGGAGGAGAAACAATAGCAAAAGCTTTAGATGTAAAGTTTGTACAAGAAGTAAATGCTTTAAGTCTTGCAATAGAGAAGCTCCACAAAGATGTAGGTTCGGTAGTGGAACTTGGTGGACAAGATGCAAAGATGATTTTCTTTTTTGGAAAAAGAAAGATAACAACGATGAATGACAAGTGTGCAGGAGGAACTGGAGCAACTATAGATAGAATTATCTCCAAGCTCAAAATACCAATTGAAAAGGCTACAAAAATTAAGTTTGACATAAACAAAGTTCATGAAGTAGCCGCAAAGTGTGGAGTTTTTGCTGAGACCGACATTAATGGTCTGCAAAAAGTTGGAGTTCCTGAAGATGAACTTCTAATATCTTTGTTCAACGCTATAGTCCTTCAGAACCTTGCAGTCCTTACAAGAGGAAACACCTTACGTCCGAAAGTTTTACTTCTTGGGGGACCCAATACTTTCTTTCCTGCTTTGCAAGAAGCTTGGAAACATCATTTGGAGAAACTATGGGAGGAAAAAGAAATACCATTTGATAGAACAAGTGTAATTGTTCCTAAGAATGCTCAGTACTATGCTGCCTTAGGAAGTGCTTTATTTTACGAGTTTGAGGAGAGCCCTTATAAAGGGAAGGAAAAACTTTTAGGTTTTGAAAAACGTTCTTTAGTAGTTCTAAAGGAAAGGACGGGAGAAAGAGGACTTTTAAAAGAAGGAGAGGATTTAGAAGAATTTAAAGAAAAATATAGTGTAAAGCCTTTTACACCGAAAAGATTCAGAAAAGGTGAAGAAGTAAAGGCTTTTCTAGGAATAGATGGAGGGTCAACCTCTACAAAGGCGGTTTTGATCAATGAAAGTGGAGAACTAATAGCCACAGCCTATACATTATCCCTTGGAAATCCGCTGAAAGACGTAAAGGAAGTGGTAAGAAAACTAAAGGAGCAAATTGAAGGAAATGGTGCAAAACTCTCTATTTTGGGAGTGGGGATTACAGGTTACGCGAAGGATATGTTAAAGGAAATAATAGGTGGAGACGTAGCTATTGTAGAAACAGTAGCTCATACGGTTTCAGCAAAACATTTTTTTAAAGATTTTGATGTTATCGTTGATGTGGGAGGACAAGACATAAAAGTAATGATAATGAAAAATGGAGAGATAAAGGACTTTAAACTCAACACCCAGTGCTCTGCTGGAAATGGGTATTTTCTCCAATCAACTGCTGAAAGATTTGGATACAGGGTAGAAAAGTTTGCCGAGGTTGCTTTCAAAGCTAAACTTGTTCCAAAGTTCAACTTTGGATGTGCAGTTTTCTTAGAGCAGGATATTGTTAACTTTCAACGTCTTGGATGGCAACCCCACGAAATAATGGCAGGTCTTGCAAAGGTTCTTCCTAAGAATATTTGGTTTTATGTAGTTAAAGAACCTAACCTTAGAAAACTTGGTAAACGTTTTATTTTGCAAGGAGGAACACAGAAAAACCTTGCAGCGGTAAAAGCTCAGGTTGATTTTATTAAAGAGAGAGTAGAAGATGCCGAAATCTTTGTTCATCCGATAACTGGTGAAGCCGGAGCTTTTGGAGCTGCGATAGAAGCTTTAAAGGAGTACCAAGGAAAAACAAACTTTATTGGACTTGACAACCTACTTAACCTCTCGTACACCATAAAGAGCGACCAAACAACCAAATGCACTTTTTGTCCAAATAAATGTCAAAGAACCTTTATTACTGCTAAGGGTAGAACTTTTGTGGTTGCACCTTGCGAGAAAGGAACAGCTCTTGATATTGAAGAAGCAAAGAAAATTACAAAGGAACTTTCAAAGATAAGAAAGGAAAATCCAAACCTTCAAGAGATAGCTGCTAAAAAAGTTTTTGAAAGCTATCCAGTTAAGACCGTTTTTGAAACTAAAAGGTTTGGGATACTTAGTAGAGAAAGCGTAATAGAGAAAAGAAAGAACCTAAGAATTGGAATTCCAAGAGTTTTAAACTTCTACTCTCTTACTCCTTTCTTTAGGGGATACTTGGAGTCTCTAGGGATTAAAAACTTTATTTTTTCAGATTACACTTCCGAAAGGTTGATAAGAGAAGAGCTAAAAGGAGGAGCCATTGATCCTTGTTTCCCAAGTAAAGTGGCCCTTGCACACATTAACAACTTGATAAAGAAGAATCCAGACGTAATACTTTTTCCAAAAATAGTTTCTTTAATTCCGTTTTTTAAAGACTCTGAAGGTTCTTGGGCTTGTCCTACTGTAAGTGCTACTTCCCTTTCTGTAAAGGCCGTTTTGACAAAAGAGAAGGATATTTTCAGAGAAAAGGGAATAATATTCTTAGATCCGGTTTTACATTTCCATGATAAAGATCTCTTGGAATACGAGATGTTTAAAGCTTTTAAAGATGTCTTGAAACTTACAAAAAGCGAAAACAAAAAAGCAATAGAAGAAGGATTTAGATCCTTGAATCTTTACTTAGGAGAAATGAGAAAGTTAGGAAAAGAAATTCTGGAAAAACTTGAGAAGGAAAACAGAATAGGTATTCTAGTTCTTGGAAGACCCTACCATAACGATCCGGGAATTAATCACGGTATTTTGGAAGAAATACAAAAGAGGGGATATCCAATTTTAACCATTGATTCCCTTCCTTTTGATGAAAATTTTGAGATTAGTAAGGTTTGGAAAAAATCTTACAGTGAAAATACAAATAGAAAAATATGGGGAGCAGTTTTTGCTTCAAAGCATAAAAACCTTGCTGTT
>JBDOLX010000033.1:0-20482 GCA_039832905.1 Desulfurobacteriaceae bacterium
ATGTAATAAATTTAGGTTCCTTCACAGAACTCATATAAATTTCAGGATGTTCTTTTAAGTAATGATAAAGAGAAGTTGTTCCTGATTTTGCTGCACCGACTATTAAAAAATTCGGAAGTTTTCCCATATTACACCTCACGCTAAAATTGTCTTGAAGAGATCTTTCCTTTTTTTCCATAAAAGAACAAGTCTGAAAAGCAAGACTAAGCTTTCTGTAATTATAACAGCGAGTGCTGCTCCCAAAGCACTAAAGATTTTGACCAATAAAATTAATAATGGAATATGAAACATTGAAGGATAGATTATGCTTAAAGTAAAAACTCTTCTTAATCTAAAGTTAAGCAGAATCTGCTGTCCTATGATAGCAGAAATCATAGTTATAGTTGGAATTATTGAAAGCACCTGGAGAACTAAGATTGAAGGGAGAAACTCATTACCAAAAAGGGAAGAAATTAAGGGATTGGCAAGAAAAACTATCAAACCACTTACTATGATTCCTCCCGTCATAGACAGTTTGATTTCTTTCTTTACATACTCCAATGCTTCTTCTTTTCTATTAGTAACAAGTCTTGAAACGAACGGATACATAACTTGCAAAATTATATTATAGAAGTTCCTAACGATATTAATAAGCTTTTCAGCAACTGAATAGTAGCTAACTACAGTATTGCTTGTCAGAAGACCAAGAATAAAAACATTTGATACTGTATAGAAGCTTATACTGATTCTAGAAATGAATATATATCCTCCCTCTTTCAGATGATGAATTAAAGCAAGTTTATTTGGAATAATAAACTTTATTTTGAAATCTCTTAATATTATTATGACAGATAGAATACCTACTACAAGAAAGCCTAAAGAGTTAATCATTGGTACATAAATGTAATCAGAAACTTTATGAACAAAGATGAAAATAGAAATAGTAAAAATTAGTCTAGCAACGATATTTAAAAATGTAATATACTTCATTCTTTCCATTCCCTGAAAAAACCACACCGGAAATAGGATCTGTCCAACTACTGTTCCAAAAGTCAGATAATAAATCAACCAATCCTTCTTAAACTTATCAAAAGAAAAAACAATGATTGTCATTATTATGAAAGACAAGATAAGTAAAGCAAATTTTATAATCATTACCGAACTAAATATTTCAGAAATCTTTTCTTTATCCTTCCTGTGTATGGAAATTTCTCTTGTAGCCGATAAGTTAAATCCATAATCTGTCAGGATATTGAAATACTGAATAAACGCCTGTGCAAACGCTATAAGTCCAAACTTTTCAGGTCCTAAAACTCTTACAAGATAAGGCAAAGTAATTAAAGGAAGAATATAGTTAACCCCTTGAAGAATTGACAAGGAAAGAAAGTTCTCTAAGAGTCTCTTTTTATCAGAGTCAAGTTTTTTGAGAAATTCCATTCAGCAAACCCTTAGCAATATCCAAATTTCTGAACGTAACGATAAATTTTTTCGGCAATTTCTATTAGCATTCGGCTTTTCTTTACTACCTCTTCTATTCTATCCTTTAAACGTTCCTCTAAGTATTCATGTGCCAGTTCGTTCCTTAAATCCTTCATTTCGATGAGAATATTGTAATCTTCCACAAATCCTCTCTTTTCAGCCCTTATTACAATGTCAAGTTTCCTATGGGTTTCTTCAAGTTCAAGATAGTCTAAGCTTCTTAACACTTTGTTAATTAAGATATCAACTGCTCTGGAATATCTATTCATTAACGTTTCTATTATTTCAAGCTGTTCTTCTGTAAGTTTCTCAAAGTTCTCAATACATTCTATTCGTTGCAGAGACCTTTTTAGCCAGTAAATACTTTTGTTAAAAAGCTTAAAATTCTCATAGAAGATTTCTTTTCTTTCCTCAGTGTTCATAATTTTACCCCATACTTATAAGCAACTTTTGTGAAAATGTTAACAGAAGGATCAGGCGTAATAATAAGATCAATTTTTCTATCGCCAAGTTCCTTAAAAAGTTTTACTCTTATCTTTCTTCTATCCTCAAAGTTGATTTTGGAAGAAACAACTAAAAGATCTATATCTCCACCTCTTTTGTTTAAATCTGTTCTACTACCGAAAAGAACTATTTTGGCTTCCGGATCAAAAGGTAAAATGGCATTTTTTATCTTCTCAATTTCTTCTTTTGTTAATCGCACCTTCTTTTTCTGCGCCTTCATTGTTAACAATTTCCTAATCCTTCATAAATTTCCTCTCTGCTAAACTTCCAATTTCTTGTATCAATCTGAACCTTATCAATTAGAAGGATTTCCTTAATATCTTCTATGTTATTTTTTCCCTTTCTTGAGCTGTATTTTGAGCCGTACTTTTCTAGCAAAAACTCATAAAAATCAATCAATTCCCTTCTTGCATCTTCGGGTAATAATGTAAGGTCTATCTTTTCCATTAACTGCATATTAAACCTCCACCCTTTTCACAGTTTTACAATCTTCATGGCTTCTACGATATTAACAACTTCTTGAGTCTTTCTCCTTAAATGGATTAACAATCCTTAATTTATCTTCAATCACTTGTCCGTTTTGCATATCTTCTGTGTATAGAATGGAACATTGGTTTTCCAAGGCAGAAGCAACTATTAAGCTATCCCAAAAAGACAGACAATAGGGTTGTCTTATCCGATTAGATAGTAAGTAGGTGTTTAAAGTCACAGTTGTTATTTGGAAAATTGCTATTATATTTTCCTGAATTATTCTAATAGCTGTCGCGTCTGATAAGTTAAATTTCCTGATAAAGTTCCAATGGCATTCATTTATTACCTGAACTGATGCATAAATGGCTTTTTCTTGCGCTACTATACTTTCAAGTAAAGATAATGAAATCTCCCTTTTTTCTTTGTTATCTTCCACTTTGCTTTCTGTTAAAGCGTAAATCCATATGTTAGTGTCCACAAATACTCTATCTTTCATAAATTTCCTCTCTTCGGGCGATTCGTGAGTAAGATGCTACTTTTACAGGAGAACAAAACCCTCTGGGTAATGTTTTGTGTTTTCGTTCTTTTATCCTATATTTTTGAAGAAGAAACTCATAAAAATCAATCAATTCCCTTCTTGCTTCTTCAGGTAATAATGTAAGGTCTATCTTTTCCATCAACTGCATGTTAAACCTCCTAAAATTCCTTTTGCTACCTTCAAGCTTGGTGATGAATCACCATTATTTACCGGTTGCCCACTCTATTAATATATCTGCCACTTCCGGTCTAGAAAACTCTTTCGGTGGTCTTTTACCTTCCCTAAGCATAGATCTAACTTTCGTTCCACTTAGGTGGATGTGGTATTCCTTGGAATGAGGGCAAGTTTTTGACGTTGCCATGTTTTCACATTTTGTGCAATAGAAAGCGTGATCAAATTTTAGAGGTCTAATGCCGAGTTCGTCAATAAACTGGTCAACGAATTCTTGAGCTTCGTAAGTTCCGTAATAATTTCCAACGCCAGCGTGGTCTCTGCCAATTATCATATGGGTGCATCCATAGTTCTTGCGCATAATCATGTGGTGGACAGCTTCTCTGGGACCTGCGTAGTGCATTGGAGCCGGAAGAACGCTTAAGTGAATTTTATTCTTGTTAAAGTAATTTTCTATGAGGACCTCGTAACACTTCATTCTTACAGGAGCTGGGATGTCATCCTTTTTCGTCTCTCCGACAAGGGGATGTATTAAAGCTCCATCCATAGTCTCAAGGGCACACTTGATTATATACTCGTGAGCTCTGTGAATGGGGTTTCTCGTTTGGAAAGCAACAACTCTTTTCCAGCCCTTTTCTTTTATCACAGATCTAACTTCAGCAGGATCCTGATAGTAATGTTCCGGAATACCTTCCCTAAGAGGTCTGTTAATTAAACGAACAAGTTCTCCTCCAATAAAGAAATTACCGGCGCTTTTGACAAACGCAACACCGGGGTGGTTTTCATCGTTCGTTTTAAAGACGTTTTGACAGTAAAAATCAAGGTCAAGGGTATACTTGTCTTCAACCACAACTATCGCAATTGGTCTACCTGTTTTATCGTAAACTGCAACTTCGTCGCCTACTTTAAGGCTTTTCCATAAATCTTCCTCTACAGGAAGAACTATAGGTATTGACCAAAGTAGACCATTTGGAAGATGAATATCCCTGATAACCGATTCAGCCTCTTCTTTTGTCATAAAGCCTTTAAGAGGTGAGTAGCCGCCAATAGCTATCATCTCGCAATGTCCAACATATCTATCACCTGCGATTATTTTAGGAAATGTTTCTGCTTTTTTGAGGAGTTCTTCTCTTTCTTCACAAGATGCAAGTCTGTTAATTAGTTCTCCGCCGTGGGGTTCTATCATGTTTCCTCCATTTCTTTAGATCAATTCTTTTTCTTTTAGGTAGGAGATAATTTTATAGGCACACTCATCTACCGTCATCTTGTCAGTTTCAACCACGATTTCTGGATTCTCCGGTTCTTCATATGGATCGTCTATTCCAGTAAAGTTCTTTATTATCCCTGCACGGACTTTCTTGTATAAGCCTTTTGGGTCCCTCTGCTCGCAAGTCTCTAAAGGACACTTAACGTAGACTTCAATAAAGTCGCCATCATTCACTAAATTTCTTACAAATTCCCTATCACTTCTATAAGGAGAAATAAAAGCAGTAAGTACAGCTATTCCTGCGTCAATAAAGAGTTTCGCTACTTCACCTATCCTGCGGATATTTTCTCTTCTATCTTCTTCTGAGAAACCAAGGTCTTTGTTAAGTCCCATTCTTATGTTATCGCCATCAAGAACGTAAGTATGAACACCTTGTTCGTATAGGAGCTCTTCTACTCTATGGGCAAGCGTGGATTTTCCAGAGCCAGAAAGTCCTGTAAACCAGAGAATAAAGGATTTATGACCTTTCATTCTTTCTCTGTCTTTTCTTGAGATTTTACCAGTATGGGGAATTATAAATTTCTTCTCCTTTTCCATACTTCCCTCTCCTAAATTAAAGGAAAAAGATTTTTAGAAGTAGAATTGTAAGAAACATATAAGAAAGTGCAAGAGGAAAGCCTACTCTTACAAAGTCAGAGAAACGGTAATTTCCGGCACTGTAGACCATAAGGTTGGTTTGGTATCCGATGGGAGTTAGAAAACTTGCGGAAGCAGCAAAGGCTACTGCTAAGACAAACGCTTTGGGATTAACAGAAAAGTGTTCTGCTACAGACAAAGCTATTGGAAAGGAGATAGAAGCTGCTGCAATGTTTGTTACGAATTCTGTTAAGAGGTTCGTAATTAAGTAAACCATAAGAAGAGCAAAGGTAACACCGAGAGGTTCAACGAGGTTTATCAAATTACTTGCAAGAAAATCGGCAAGTCCTGTTTTCACCATAGCATGGCCAAGGGCAATTGAAAGAGCAGCTATGATTGCCAAGTTAAGGTCAATATTTTTACGTATTTCCCCATAGGTTGTGACTTTTAAGACAATCAAAAGTGAAAGTAAGAGTAAGAGACCGTTAAAGAGAGAAATAACACCAAAGGATGCAAGGATCACTGTAAGTACAAACAAGAAAAGAACAACTATTCCATACCTTTCATTTTCTTTATCCAGTTCTGTTACCTTTGTCATTACATAGATATCATCACTATCTGATACTCTCTTCCAAAAGTCCCTACCAGCTAAGATAAGAAGCAGGTCTCCAGGTTTAAGTATTATTTCTCCTACTTTACCTGAGAGCTTTTCACCATTCCTGTGAACTGCGAGAATAACTGCATCGTATTTAGCTCTGAAGTCAGTATCCTTTACCTTTTTTCCTGAAAGGGAAGAGTTGTGAGAAACTACAGCTTCTATGATTTCCAACGCTTTTCCTGTATCAATAGAACAAGCACGTGGAAGTTTTAACCCCCATTCTCCCTTGACAAGCTCAACTATTTTTTCTGTTTCTCCAACAAAAATGAGTACATCTCCCTTTTCTATTATGTCCTCAGGAGATACAGGTAGAATTCTCTCCTTACCTCGGACTATCTCTGCAAGAAACAGTCCTTTTAGATTTCTAAGCCTTGCTTCCTGTACTGTTTTTCCAGCTACAGGAGAGTTATGAGGAACAACTGTTTCGATGATGTATTCGCGCTTTTTCTCGTAAAAACTTTTAAGCGCATCCTTTCTCTCAGGAAGAATCCTACCTCCAATGAAGTACATATAGGTTATTCCCAGTAAAATGGCAGGAACACCTACAAGTGCAAAGTCAATCATACGAAGGGAGGGATAACCGGCCTCAATGTATAGAGCGTTAACTACTAAATTAGTAGAGGTACCTATGAGAGTAGCAGTTCCTCCCAGAATTGCAGCGTAGGATAGTGGAATTAAGAGTTTAGATGGAGAGATTTTCTTCTTCCTTCCCCAATTGTAAACGTAAGGAATCAGCGTAGCAACAACAGGAGTATTATTTAGAAAAGAAGATAGGAAAGATGTAAATACCATAAGCCTTAAAATGAATTTCTCGTAAGAGAGGTTTTCAGAAACAATCTTTTTAAACAGAAGGGCTGTCGTCTTAAACTTCTTTAGGACTGATGTTACAACAAGCAGTAGGACTATTACGGCTACTTGAGGATTCGAAAAGCCTTGGAGTGCTTCTTTGGGTTCTAAAATACCAAACAGGACAAGAAGCGTGATAACTATCATAAAGGCTGCTGCTGGGTGGAAGAGTTCCTTATAAAGAGCAAAGAGGAGGAAAAAGAGTAAGGTTGCTAGAACAAGGGAATCAAAGCTCATAACCTTTTCTTAAAGCAATGAAGTATGGATTGAGTAGATTCTCTTTGTTATATCTCAAAGGATTCCATTCAGTATCAAGTACTTTTCCGCCAGAGAACTCTACGATCGCCTGTCCCGCAGCGGTATCCCATTCCATAGTCGGAGCAAACCGAGGATAAATGTCTGCTTTCCCTTCTGCTACTAAACACAGTTTAAGAGAGCTTCCTTTAGAAACTGTTTTAATCTCTTTTTCAAAGAAAATTTTCTCGATAAATACTTTTGTTTCTTCTGACATATGGGATCTTGAAGCAACTACCACGATGTAATCTCTATCAGCTGCTGTGTCTTCTGGATTTAGAACCTTAGATTCTCCAAGTGTACCATCGTCTTTAACGTGAACTTTCACCGAACCTGTACTTTCAGAAGCGTAGTAGATCTCTCCGAGAGCAGGAGCGTACACAACACCTAAGACAGGTCTATTCCCTTTTACAAGAGCTATGTTTACTGTAAATTCTCCATTTCTTTTTAGAAATTCCTTTGTTCCGTCAAGTGGGTCCACCATCCAGAAAATTTCCCAGTTCTTCCTCTCTTGGTAAGAAATAGCTTTTCCTTCTTCAGAAAGAATTGGTAAGCTACATTCAGAAAGAAGTTCTTTTATTACTTGGTGTGCTCTTCTGTCAGCCAACGTGAGAGGTGAAGTATCTGCTTTTTCAATTACTTGAAAGTTTCCATTTCTGTAAATCTCTAAGATTTCTTTCCCAGCTTGAAGAGCTGCTTTTATTGCTGTATCTAAAAGTTCTTTATTCATTAATGATCCTCTTCTTACTCTTAGTTTATTTATTTTACCATTTCAATTCCTACCTTGGATTTGCCTAAAGCAACCTTTCTCTCTTCAAAATTTCGCTAAACTTTTCATTCTCCTTAGTAAACTCTCTTGCTATACTTAAAAGTTTTCTAAACTTCCCTAACCTTTTTAGGTTCCATTTTTCTTTCAAGTTCTTCTAAAGTCTACCTTTTGATGGTCGGATATTATTGTCTTCCTATCCCAAATAAAAAGAACCTTTCCATAGGTTTCTTCCATCCTAATTTCTTCTCCTTTTAACCTCTCTCTAAGACTAAGATTATACCATCAACAATTTCTACTTCCTCAATTCCAATCTGTAATAAACCATCTTCTTCCTTTCTCAGCTACCATTACTTTCTTATCAAAGGTTGTGTACCAAATTACTTTCTTTACACCAGCATCAAGTAGATCCTGCGTCTTTTCTCTTGCATAGTTCATAAAATCGCCATATTTGCGTAAATCTGCCTTTGTATCTATCTCTATAACAACCTCTGGAGAAGTTTTTGCATACCTTTCATTAATATCTTCTTTTAAGATCTTTTCTCTGTCAAAGATAGCTATATCCAAGTTTCTCCACGTCCTTGGTGCCCACTGAAAACCTGCTTCGTTGGTAGCAACTATATACTTTTTACTATCCAGCTTCTGATAAAGAAAGTTAAGTAACACACTTATAATCCACCATTGCAATTTACTACTACCCATAACTTCTTCCAGAGTCTTCTCCCCCCTAAGGACTTTATCGTAATCCCTGTAATAAATTGGCTTTCCATTCCTCATTCATAGATGAGTTCTTTTGGAACTCCCCTTCTTTTCTTTTGACTACCTTTTTGCTTATCTACTAAAGATGCTTTCATTGTCTACCTCTGAATTAAGTTTTCTAGGCTATACTTTAAGATAATTTCACAACTTACCATCCACAAGAAAAGTCAATTTCAACGTAAAAGATTTAACATATCTTTATGTTAACATTCACTTGAAATTCCGTAGGGAGAGTTAGGTCATGGATAAAAGAAAGGTAGAAAAGTTCTTAAAGGATTTAATAGGAGAAGATAAAGTTAAATCCTCTTTAGATTGGAGAATAACTTATTCCTACGATGGAACTCCAACTGGAAGTAAAGGTATTCCAGACTTTGTAGTTTTTCCCGAAAATGAAAAGGATGTTTCAAAGATTCTTTCTTTTGCCAATGAAGAAAGAATTCCAATTTATCCAAGAGGAGCGGGTTCTGGACTTACGGGTGGAGCAGATCCATTTGACGGAGGAATCGTAATTTCAACGGAGAAAATGAATAGGATCTTAGAAATAGATGAGGACAATCTTGCTGTTCTTACAGAACCTGGAGTAGTTACCTATAACCTTCAGAAGGAAGTAGAAAAAAGAGGTCTTTTCTATCCCCCCGACCCTTCAAGCTATAAATACTCAACCATTGGTGGAAATATAGCAGAGAACGCTGGTGGCCCAAGATGTGTAAAGTATGGGGTAACCAAAGATTACGTTATGCAGCTTGAAGTTGTCTTTGCAGATGGAACAATCGCAAATGTAGGTTCAAAAGCAGTAAAGTCTGTTGCCGGCTATAACCTTAAGGATTTAATCGTTGGCTCTGAAGGAACACTTGCTTTCATTACGAAAGCTTACTTAAAACTCATTCCCAAACCTGAAGCTGTAAGAACTGCAATGGCAATATTTCCAAAGGTTGAACAGGCTGCCCAAGCCGTTGCAGATATGTTCAAAGCTAAAGTAATTCCGACAGCTTGCGAGTTTATGGATAAAAACTCAATAGTAGCAGTTGAAAACTACGCAAAAATTGGACTTCCAACTTACGCTGAGGGATTGCTCATCATTGAAGTTGACGGATACGAAAGTGTAGTAGATGAACTTATAAACAGGGCAATAGAGGTTTGTAAAAAGGCTGGAGCAGTAGAGGTAAAGACCGCTAAGACAGAAAAAGAAAGAGAAGCCATATGGCACGCGAGACGATCCCTTTCTCCAGCTATTGTTCGTCTCAAACCCAAGAAAATCAACGAGGATGTGGTAGTTCCAAGAAGTAGAATTCCCGATTTAATTAAAAATGTTTACAAAATTGCCGATAAATATAACCTGATGGTTGTTAACTTCGGACACGCAGGAGATGGAAACATACACGTTAACTTTATGTACGAGCCAGAGGAAGAAGAAAGGGTAGAACAAGCCGTGAGGGAAGTGTTTTTACTTACTCTAGAACTTGAAGGTTCTGTTTCTGGTGAACACGGAATTGGTTGGATGAAAAAGGAATTTTTGCCTTTAGAGGCAAAGGAAGCATTAAAAGTTATGAAAGCTATAAAGAAGGCTTTAGATCCTAATAACATACTTAACCCAGGAAAAATATTTGACTTAGACTAAAAAAGAGAGGGCTGAGTATGGATATAGCTACCCTCATAGGTATAGGTGCTGCTTTTCTACTTATAATCGCTTCTATTGTCATTGGAGGAAGTCCCGGAGCCTTTATCAACATCCCGTCGCTATTAATTACAGTCGGTGGAGGACTTTCCGCAGCCCTTGCAGGATTTCCCCTGGGAGAGTTTATAAACGGTCTTAAAGCTTTCTTAAAAGCCCTTAATCCCGGAATTCCAAACCCTATTGAAACTATAGATTTCCTCACAGATATAGCTAAAAAAGCAAGAAAGGAGGGTATCTTAGCTCTTGAATCTGATATAGACAACTTCTACAGTAAAGACCCATTCCTCGGCGACATAATGAGAATGTTGATTGACGGCCTTGAGATAGATGAGATAAAAAGTACAGCTGAAAGTGCAATGGCACAAGCAGAACAGAAGTTATCCACAGAAGTAGCAGTATGGGAGTCCCTTGGAGATCTTTTCCCAGCTTTTGGTATGATAGGAACGCTTATAGGGCTTATCCAGATGCTTCAAAACCTTTCCGACCCGTCAGCCCTTGGTCCAGGTATGGCAGTTGCTATGATTACAACTTTATATGGTGCTATCTTGGCTAATGCTCTATGTATTCCAATCGCAAAGAAGTTAAAGTACTATAAAGATTTAAAACTTCTTTACTTAGAAGCCTACCTTTTAACAGCTGAAGCTATAGAGAAAGGTATTAACCCTAACATACTAAAACAAAAACTTGCCGGACTCCTCGGCGTTGAAGTTAAAGAGGGATAATGGCAAGGAGGAAAAAGGAGGAGTGTAAGACTCCTCCAGCGTGGTTAACAAGTTTCGGCGATTTGATGTCACTACTACTAACATTCTTTATCCTTCTTTATTCCATGAGTACTATTTCCCTTGAAAAGTTCTATCAAGCCATAAGAGGAATTATTGAAGCTTTTGGAGGTCATTACGTAATTTCAGAAGAAAAAGTAATAAAAGGAAAAAGAATTCCAATTCAGTTTCCTGATATGTATCCAAAACTCCGATCAAGAAAAGAAATAGAACAAAAACTCTTAGAAATAAAAAGAATGCTAAAAAGATTTGGAATAAATGCTGAAATAGCAAAGTTTGGAAGTAGTATCAGGTTAAGGATAAATACCGATAAGCTTTTTCCTCCAGGAAGTGATAAACCCTACAAAGAAGCTATTCCTTTAATTATGGAAGTTTGTAGAAAACTAAAAGAGTTAGAACTTCCAATTACTATAGAAGGTCATACAGACAGTATTCCGATACGAACAAAACGTTTTCCTTCCAACTGGGAACTTTCTGCTGCAAGAGCAACGGCAACGCTAAGACTTTTTATACAGTGTGGATACAACCCTAAAAAGCTTTCTGCAGCTGGCTGTGGTCCTTACAGACCAATAGCCTCAAATAAGACTCCTCAAGGAAGAGCTAAAAACAGGAGAATAGAACTTGTTATTCATCTACCTAGATAAGTGATGGATAAGGAAAATGGCTAGACGTAAAAAAGAAGAGTGTAAAGCGGCTCCGGCGTGGCTTACAAGTTTTAGTGACCTTATGTCCCTTTTACTAACCTTTTTTATTCTCCTTTATTCAATGAGTACTCTTGATGTGACTAAGGCAATAAAGTTTTTATCTTACTTTCAGGGAGAAAAGGCTAAAAGTTTTGAAAAAATTTCTGTAGTTAAGCCGATAAAAATCTATACAACGGATCTAGCAAAAAAGATTAGACGTATCATTCAAAGAATACTCCCAATACACGGATACCAGATTGTAGTAACCGAGGAATATGTCCTAATAAGACTATTTGACAAAGTACTGTTTAAACCTAACTCATTTAAGCTAACTAAAGATGCCCAAAGGGCACTCAAAGAAATTGCCAAGGTTATAAAAGAACTTCCAGGAAATTTTAGAGTAAGGATAGAAGGTCACACAAGCTTAGACGAACCACAACGGTTTCTACCTTACATTCACGACGATTGGGACTTATCAATAAGAAGAGCTGTTACAGTTGCAAAATACTTAGTATCTAAAGGGGTTGACCCCAAAAAAGTAGAAGCTGTTGGTTATGGAAGTTCAAGACCTCTTTATACTTGGAAAAATCCTATCTTGCAAGCAAGAAATAGAAGAGTTGAGATCTTTTTAGAAGTTGCAAATCCAAGAGAGTTTGAAAAAGTAGAAGTGGAGAGAAAGGAGAAGATACCAAAACAGAAAACTAAGCAACAACCTTAGTTTAAAAAGGCATCAAGTTTCTTTCTGGTAGCGTATTCTTTCATTTTCTTTTTAGCACGAGCTTCTAGCTGTCTAACCCTTTCACGGCTAATGCCAAGTTTCTCACCAATTTCCCTCAAAGTCTTTGGTTCATTTCCATCAAGTCCAAATCTCATTATTATTATCTTCTTTTCTTGTGGAGTAAGTTGTTCAAGCATCTCTTGAATGCTTTGTTTTAACTCTTCTTGAACAACCTTTTCTTCTACCTCAGCAGTTCCTTCGCCTTTTAAGAAATCTTTAAACGTAGTATCTTCCTCATCACCAATAGGAGTATCAAGAGAAAGAGGCACTTGGCATACTGTTAATAGCCTTTCTATTTCTTTTGGGTCCATTCCGACGTATTCAGCAAGTTCTTCAGTAGTAGGTTCTCTACCAAGCTTTTTAAGTAGTTCCCCGTAAGAACGGGTAATTTTGTTAACAAGAACTGCCTGCTTAACAGGTATCTTTACTGCTCCAGTCTGCTGGGCAAGAGCTTGCATAATAGACTGCCTTATCCACCAAACAGCGTAGGATATGAACTTAACCCCTTTATCAGGATCAAACCTCCTTGCTGCTTCTATTAATCCAAGTATTCCTTCTGCAATAAGGTCGTGGAGAGGAAGTCCACAACCTAAGTACTTCTTAGCAACGCTTACAACAAACCTTAAGTTTGATTCAACAAGTTTCTTGAGAGCTTCCTTGTCTCCCTTCTTTGCCCTCTTTGCAAGTTCTATCTCCTCTTCCCTTGTAAGGAGAGGAATTTTCGCTATGGACTTTAAAAATGCGTCCAAGGAATCCTTATCTGGAACAAAAGATTCTATGAGGGACGGATCAATCTGCTGGCTAAAAAGATCCATCCCTTCCGTGAATTCTTCATCAAAACCTTCTAAAGTTTCGTCTAAATTAAAGTTCTCTTCATCCTCAAACAAAAATTCTCTTTCTTCCATGCCCCACTCCTATTCTTCAGGATTTAGAACTAAGTAAAGAACCCTCTCTCCTCTAACAACTTTTAGGAGAATTCCTGAACTACCAGCATCTTTAAGTATGCTGAGTAGGTCCTCAACACTTTTTAAAGTCTTCATTCTACGAGGAGAAACACCCGCTTTGACAATAACGTCTCCCTCTCTTAAACCGGCATCATCAGCAGAAGAACCAGGTTTTACGGAAGTTACGATTACACCGTGCTTAATCCACTTAGGAATTCCTAAACGCTTTCTAAGCTCATCAGAAAGTTCTTGCACGGAGAAACCAAATTTAGAAACTAAATCTTCAATTGCAACCTGTTTAGAACCTGGCATTTCACCAATTTTAACGGTAACTACCTTAAGTCTACCATCTCTTATGATCTTAACCTTTACCTTCTCACCAGGTCTTGTATTTATAACCTTTAACTGAAGGTCGGAAACGTTCTTAACAGGCTCACCGTTAAACTCAACTATCACATCTCCACTTCTAAGACCGCTTTTTTCCGCTGAACTATCCTTCATAACTTTTGTAATAAGAACTCCTTCCTTTACACCAAACTTTTTAGCTATTTCTGGAGATAGATCTTCGATGTAAACGCCAAGCCATCCTCTAACAACTTTTCCATACTTTAGTAAGTCTTCCATTACCTTTTTAGCAATGTTTATTGGGACGGCAAAACCAAGTCCTTGAGCGTTTCTAACGATTGCTGTATTTATCCCGATAACCCTTCCGTATATATCACATAAAGGTCCACCACTGTTTCCAGGATTTATTGCTGCATCGGTCTGAATAAAATTCTCAATGGGATTGAGTCCTAAGCCGTGTCTTCCTTTGGCAGAAACGATTCCGTGGGTAACAGTCCAATCAAGTCCGTAAGGGTTTCCAACAGCTATAACAAACTCACCTACTTTTATTTTATCGGAGTCTCCAAGCTCAACCGTCGGCACTTTCTTATTTCCAACTTTAATTTTTATAAGGGCAACGTCCGTTTTTGGATCTTTTCCTACAACTTTTGCTTTATACACTGAACCATCACTAAGCTTTACTTTTATCTTCGTTGCTTTGTCTATAACGTGATTGTTTGTCAAAATGTAAGCCCATCCGTTTTTGACCTTGACGATGAATCCTGACCCAAGAGACCTTGTCTTAAAGGAGTCAGGGAATCCATCAAAAGGAAATGGAATTCCAAAATGATCAAAGAAATCTCTAAACTCTGGTGGAATTGGTGGATGACGAAACTTTACTTCTGAAACAGTGCTTATGTTAACAACAGCTGGTTTTACCTTTTCAGCAACACTTTCAAAGACCTTTTGAAGACTTTCGACAGTTTGGTAATCCTTTTCTGTCGGTTTGACCTTACCAAAGACCGATGACGACGATATAACACTTAAGAATGCCACAGTCAAAGACACCCTCTTTAGAAGTTGTCTTGTGTTCATCGCACTCCTCCTTTTCTTAGTTGTTATCTGCTAAGACAATCTTCTTTACAAGTTTTTCACTTAAAACTCTCTTTGCTCCAATGAAACGTTTTCTAAAGTAACGATCGTTCAAAGAAGAGATTGCAAGTCCATGGTACATAGAGGAAAAGTGGACAAACTTTCCGTTACCTATGTAAATACCAACGTGGGAAGGGAACCTTGCATAAGTTCTAAAAAACACAAGATCTCCAACCTTTAACTCCCTTTTTGAGACAGGAATTCCTACGTTAAACTGTGCCCTTGCAGTTCTTGGTAAAGCTATTCCAAGTTTCTTGTAAACATACATAGTAAATGAGGAACAATCTAAACCATACTTAGGATTCATTCCTCCAAATATGTAAGAAGTGTTCTTCAGATCTTTAAAAATATCTGCCAACCTTTTAAGAAGAGCACTTTTGTATTCTGGTTCGTTCAAGATCGATAAGCTCCAGTTATCGTATGGAACACTTAAAGGAGTAGAGAGGGCATCAGCCAATCTTTCGCCCTCTTTCATAACAATATCGGTAATGGGATAAATAGAAGAGGAGTATTGCTTAGCTTTCTCTTTCGAAACTTCGTAGGATTTCTTCTCAACGAAAGAGATGGTATAACCACTTTTCTTGGGCTTTTTCCACCTACTTGGAACGATAAGTCTTTGTCCCGGATAGATTATGTTGCTTCTTAGACCGTTTAGTCTCTTTATCTTCCTAACAGTCGTCTTGAACTTTTTGGCTATTTTAGCAAGAGAGTCTCCCTTTTTAACTATATAAAGGTCTGCAAATGAAGGGGAAGTAGAAAGTATTATGCTAAAAGCAATGAATAGCACTCTCTTCACTGTTGGCTCCCAAAAAGCTTGTTAGGTTTCTATTTTATCATTCTCTTCCTGAAGCTGGCTTTGAACGAACCTATAGTAGTTAAACAATCCGTCTATTGTTCCGTTCTGAATATTAGAAATAAGCTCCTCAAAGAGCTGGAACGCCTCCTTTTTAAACTCAACAATTGGATCTTTCTGTCCGTATCCTCTCCAGCCAATACTCTCTTTTACGTGATCAAGGGCTAAAAGGTGCTGTCTCCAGTAGTGGTCGAGGGTCTGAAGCATAATCATTCTTTCCACTTCCCGCAGAGTTTTCTCTCCAACAATCTCTTCAAGTTTTTCGTACTCTTCCTTAAGTTTACTAAAGATCAGTTTCACAAGCTTTTCCCTATCATCAGTAGCGTCAGGAACGTTTAGGCTCATAAGTTCTTCAAAAGAAGTTGGAATATCAAACTCAAAACCAAACCTTGCTTCTAGAGATTTCTTAAGACCTTCCAAATCCCATTCATCTGGTAAGACGTTCTCAGGAGCAAAGCTTTCAACCATTTCCCAAGCTGTTTCTTCCATAAAGTGAAGAATGTCTTCTTTAAAGTTTTCCTCCTCAAGGAGCTTATTTCTCTGTTCATAAATAACTTTCCTTTGAACGTTGTAAACTTCATCATACTCAAGAAGTCTCTTTCTTATCTGGAAGTTCTGTTGTTCAACCCTTCTTTGGGCATTCTCAAGAGCTTTTGAAACCATCTTGTGGGTTATGGGTTCATCTTCAGGAATATTCATCATGTCCATCATTCTCTTTATTCTGTCTGAACCAAAAAGTCTAAGAAGATTATCCTCTAAGGATAAGAAGAACCTCGTTTCACCCGGATCTCCCTGTCTTCCTGCACGACCACGAAGCTGGTTATCTATACGACGGGATTCGTTCCTTTCAGTACCAATTACGTAAAGTCCCCCGAGCTCTATTACTTTCTTTTTCTCTTTTTCAGTTATTTTCTTGTATTTCTCCAAGGTCTCTCTGTAGATTTCCTGATACTTTTCCTCTCCTACCTTTTCAGGAGTAATTCCTTTTTCCCTTAGTTCCTTCTTAGCTAAGAATTCTGGATTACCTCCCAGAAGAATGTCCGTTCCACGACCTGCCATGTTTGTAGCAATAGTTACAGCGTGAAGTCTTCCAGCTTGAGCAACAATTTCAGCCTCTTTTTCGTGGTGCTTAGCGTTCAGAACTTGGTGGGGAATTCCTTTTTTCTTTAAAAGCCTTGAAAGATATTCAGAAGCTTCAATTGAGTTTGTTCCAACAAGAACGGGTCTTCCAACCTTATAGTTTTTCTCTATCTCTTTAACAACTGCATTGTATTTTGCCCTCATTGTTTTAAAGATTAGGTCTGGATGGTCAATCCTTTGGACAGGTCTGTTGGTTGGAATTACAACAACGTCAAGTCCATAGATTTCTTTCAGTTCTGCTGCTTCTGTCTCTGCTGTTCCTGTCATACCAGCAAGTTTTGTATAGAGTCTAAAATAGTTTTGGAGAGTAATTGTTGCTAAAGTTTGGTTTTCAGCCTCTATCTTTACCCCTTCTTTAGCTTCTACAGCTTGATGAAGACCATCACTCCAACGACGTCCCGGCATTATTCTTCCTGTAAACTCATCAACGATAACCACTTTTCCATCTTTAACTACATAATCAACGTCCTTCTTAAATAGATGGTGTGCTCTTAATGACTGAATTATTGCGTGGAGAAGGTCAGAAAACTTCGGATCGTAGAGATTAAAATCTTTTATTCCGGTCATACTGCTAACAATCTCTTCAACTTTTCTTATTCCCTCGTCGGTTAGAACAGCCGTTTTTGTTTTTTCGTCAACTTGGAAGTGCTTATCTTTCTTAAGTTGTCTAACGATAGCATCAGCAACGTAGTAAACATCAACATTTTCTTCAGAAGGTCCAGAAATAATTAAAGGAGTCCTTGCTTCATCTATCAAAATTGAGTCAGCTTCGTCAACGATAGCGTAGAAAAGTCCCCTTTGAACTCTTTCTTCCTTTGAAAAAGCCATGTTGTCTCTTAGGTAATCAAAGCCAAACTCACTGTTTGTTCCGTAGGTGATGTCTCTTTTGTACATTTCCTTTCTTTTTTCTTTTTCCATATCGTTCTGTAAATAGCCAACGGTAAGACCAAGGTAGTTGTAAACTGGTCCCATCCACTCTGCGTCTCTTTTGGCAAGGTAGTCGTTTACTGTAACAACGTGAACTCCTTTTCCTGCAAGGGCATTAAGGTAAACAGGAAGGGTTGCAACAAGAGTTTTACCTTCACCAGTTCTCATTTCTGCAATTTTCCCTTGGTGGAGAACAATTCCTCCCATTAATTGAACGTCATAGTGGCGCATTCCAAGGGTTCTTTTTGCAGCCTCCCTTACAGCAGCAAATGCTTCAGGAAGTATTTTGTCCATGTACTTAAACTTTTCCTTATCATCTTCAATTTTTGAAAGTTCCTCTTTCCACTTATTAGTCAAAGCCTGAAGGTCTTCTTTTGACTTTTTCTCAAACTCTTTTTCAAGATCATTTATCTTCTCAACTATAGGCTTTAATTTCTTTATCTCCCTTTCGTTTTTGCTTCCAAAAATCTTTGTAAGAATTGTATTGAGCATTTCCTTGCCCCCTTAAACTTTAAACATTATCAACGTAGCAAAAACTACACTATTGAAAGGTGAAAGTCAAATCAACTTTACATGAGAAACTGACAGCCCTAAATTTCTTATTCGGACTTTTTCCCAATTCCTTTTCCCCGGAGTCTGCCTATGAAAAAGGGATTTAGGGACATAGAAGAATACTTTCTACGGGCTGAGGCGAAAGTTTTAAAGGAGAGACCAAGAAAAACCCGTGATCAACAAACTTTGAAGAAAGAGAATCTCTTAAATCAGATAAAAAATCTAAATGAAAAGCTTAAAGGAAAGGACAGGAAAATAAAAGAGCTTTACAGTGAAATTTCGGCTTTAAGAAACAGAATAGAAGAGCTTAAGAAGGAGAAAGAAAACTTTCAGGTTCAACAAAAAGAGCTGAAAAAACTTGAAGATTATAAAAACAGGATAGATTCCTTAGTTGAGGAAGTGGCTAAACTCAAAAGCGAACTTGCTGAGAAAGAAAGGAAAATAGAATCTTTGCAGTCTATGGAAGTACCTAAACCAAGAGTAGAGCTATTTATTGAAATTGCACTAAACTCTCTTTCAAACCTGGTAGCGGGAAAAAACAACATAAAGATCCTTTTCTCCAAGAGATTTAGAAAAGATATGGTTAGAGAAGTATCTTTTAAACCTTTTCTTTTTGAAAGTTTTATTTATGCTCTTTCAAGAATTGATTCAACTTCAAGACTTTTAAAAAGGGATAAAAAGGACATTTACAGAATAAGAGTAACTTCTCCCTACGGAGAATTTAGAGCTATCTATACAAAAATCTCAGGAGATACTATTAAGTTCCACAGGTTTGGCCCAAGAGAAACAATATACGAAGAACTTAACAGTTCTAAATGGAGCCTTGATTGATAAGAGAACTTAGAGAAGTTGAAAAGTTTTTAACTTTAACAGAAGAAGAGAAAGAAAGTTTTAAAAAGGTTGTTCCTATTTATCCTTTCTCTTCTTCACCTTATTACTTAAACTTAGCGAAAAATAGCACAGCTATTAAAAGAATGATCTTACCTGACATTAGAGAAATTGATGAAGATGTTCAGCTTTTTGGCGAAGATGATCCTTTGTGGGAAGAAAAAGATAAAAAAACTCCTTTTTTAACCCACAGATATAAGGATAGAGTTTTAATAGTAACGACCAACTATTGTCCTGTTTTATGTCGCTTTTGCATGAGGAAGAGAAATTGGAAAAAACCTACGTTTTTTATAGATGAAAAGGAGATAGACAAAGTCGTAGAATACATAAAGAAAACCCCTCAAGTTAGAGATGTTTTAATCTCAGGAGGAGAACCTCTATTCTTACCACTTGAAAAGTTAGAAAAACTTTTGCTTTCTCTAAAAAAAATCGATCATATTGAAGTTGTTAGGATAGGAACGAGACTCCTTGTTGTTGAACCAGAAAGACTTTTAAATGACGATCTTCTAAAAGTTTTAGAAAAAGCAGAAAAGGTTTGGATAAACACTCATTTCAACCATCCAGAAGAGATAACAGAACTTTCTAAAGAAGCCGTAAAAAGGGTTCTAAAAGCAGGAATTCCTGTAAACAATCAAACAGTTTTACTAAAAGATGTTAACGATAACGTTGAAACGTTGGAGAAACTTTTTAGAGAACTCCAAAAGATAAAGGTTAGACCCTACTACCTTTTTCACTGCGACCCTGTAAAGGGGGTCATGCACTTTTCCACTTCTATAACAAGAGGGTTGGAAATTATAGAAGAACTTTTTAAGAGAATTTCCCCCCTTGCTATTCCCTATTATGCTGTTGACGGTCCAAAAGGTTTAGGAAAAGTTCCTCTATTTCCCCAAAGATTTAAAAAAGAAAGCAACTATTACATTTTTAAAAGTTTTAAGGGGAAAATCTTTAAAATGCCGGATAGATAAGTTGTCAAACCCTGAATAAAGACTATATTTTTCCTTTGCATGGAGGGGTGCCCGAGCCTGGTTGAAGGGGCACGATTGGAAATCGTGTGTACCCCGAAAAGGGGTACCGCGGGTTCGAATCCCGCCCCCTCCGCCATTTTAGTTAGTTGAATGGTTGAATAGGTGAAGAGCTAAAGTTTCCTACTTTTCCTAATATCCTTAATTTAACCACTTAGCCATTACAACTAACTCGATGAACTCAATATGCCGGGTCCTCCACAACGCCCGGATGGTGAACCCCGCCAGGCCCGGAAGGGAGCAACGGTAAGCCTGAAGGGCGTGTGTGGTAAGGGTCCGGCTCTAAATATCTCTATCCTCACTAAGAATAAAGGAAAGGGCCTTAGCTACATTCTCAACAATGGGAATTACCTGGGAATAGTCCATTCTCTTTGGCCCTATAATACCAACAATACCACTATTCCTGAAACCTACTTGGAATTTTCCAAGAACAAAACAGAAAGGTTCAAAAGTTTCT
>JBDOLX010000033.1:20492-33814 GCA_039832905.1 Desulfurobacteriaceae bacterium
TCAGAACCTAAAATCACATCAACTTTTTTCTCTTTCTCTACAAACTTTGAAAATATTTCTAACAGCAAACTTTTTTCTTCAAGAATCCGCAAGATATCCTTTAATCTTTCTATATCGTCTTCCAAAATGTTAACAATGTTTGGTGTCCCATGAAGCTTTAGTTGATTAACACTGTTTAGCGTTGAAAGTATATGGGTATTTACTCTAAAAGAAATACTTGTAAACTCCTCTCTTATGGAATTTATTTCCTCCACAAGCTCCTTTCTTATCTCTGATATTGTCTTTCCTTTAAACCTTTTTGTTAGTTCCTTCGAAAGCTTAGGAAGGTTTTCTTGCGGAATTTCAATATCAATCACCCTATGGATTATATAGTCAGGCAAGAAGTTTATAACCATTAAGATTTTTCCGTAAGCTACTTTTATCAGAGTAATAGTATTAACACTTAAGTTTTCAGCAAAGTTCATACCAAAGCCAAGATACCCTGTAGAATCCTGTAAGAAATCAAGAACGGTAGAGAGGATATCTTCTACTTCGTAAACTCCACGTGAACGAACGTAATCCAAGAGCCTGCTAACCAAAGAAGTATCCTCTTCTTCGAGGGCTAAAAAGAGATGGTTTATATAGACTTTAAGTCCCTCATCGGTTGGCACTCTTCCTGCAGAAACGTGGGGTTGGTAAAGATACCCCTTATCCTCTAAATCAGCCATTACGTTCCTTATGGTGGCAGGACTAATTTTTAATCCGTAAACCTTTTGGACAGTCCTTGAACCGACAGGTTCTCCAGTCTTTATGTAAAGTTCCACTACCTTTAGAAGGATACCTCTTTCTCTTTCTGTTAAATTTTCAACGTTTCTCGTGTTCATCTTCACCCTTGAATTCACAAATTTTTTCAGTATAAAATATAAACTTATTTAAAATGTTGTAGATACTCATTCTTATACTTAACATACCTTTCAGCATGTTCTCTGAGGTTTACTATCTCCTCATCAGTTAATTTTCTAACAACTTTAGCAGGAAATCCCATTATTAAACTTCCTGGAGGAAACTCCTTTCCCGGTGGGACAAGACTTCCAGCTGCAACTATCGAGTTCTCATTTATAAGAGATCCATCCAAAATAATTGCCCCTATACCTATTAAACAGTTATCTTTGATAGTACACCCATGAAGCTTAACAGCATGTCCAACGGTTACATAGTCTCCAATAACCGTTGGGTGGATTTTGTTTGTTACGTGTACTACTGTACCATCTTGGATAGATGTACACTTCCCTACACGAATGTAGTTAACATCTCCTCTTAAGATTGCTTTAAACCAAATACTGCTATCGTCTCCAATTTCAACATCTCCGATTACCACAGCATCTTCTGCTATAAAAACTCTTTCTCCGATTTTTGGTTTTAAGTTTTTAAAAGGTTTAATCAAGGTCTACCTCCAAAAAAGTTTTACTTCCATTTTATCACCTTCTTTTTGTTAAAATTCGCTAAACTCTTTGGAGGACTTACGATGCCACTCCTTGCCCCTTCTATACTCTCTGCAAACTTTGCCAATCTTGAAAAGGACATAGAGGAAGCAAAAGCGGCTGGTGCAGATCTGCTCCACGTTGACGTGATGGACGGAAGGTTTGTCCCTAATATAACTATTGGTCCTTGTGTTGTTGAATCCATAAGAAAAATAACAGACCTTCCTTTAGACGTTCACCTAATGATAGTAGAACCTGAAAAGTACATAACGGACTTTGCAAAAGCCGGAGCCGACTGGATATCTTTCCACTTTGAGGCAGCAGTCCATCATCATAGGATAGTTTCCCAAATTAAAGATCTTGGAAAAAAAGCAGGAATAGTTATAAATCCGTCCACTCCTGTTTTTCTACTAGAGGAGATTCTTCCTTTTGTTGACTTTGTCCTTGTTATGTCTGTTAATCCTGGCTTTGGAGGACAGAAGTTCATAGAGTCCTCAGTAGAAAAGATAAAGAAATTGAAAAGAATAATCGAAGAAAAAGACTTAAAAGTAAAAATAGAAGTTGACGGTGGAATAAAGGTAGACAATGTCCAAGAGGTTCTTTCTGCTGGCGCTGATATAATTGTTGCGGGTTCTGCCGTATTTAAAGGAGATATAAAGGAAAATGTAAAAATGTTTAAAGAAAAATTTAGTAAATGGGAGGAATAATGAAGCAGGTTAAGCTAATTACTGGAAACTCAAACGTTAAGCTAGCAAAAGCTGTTTCTGGAAATCTTGGCATACCACTAGCAGACGTTACAGTTTCAAAGTTTAGCGATGGAGAGACTCAAGTAGTAATAAATGAGAGTGTAAGGGACTGTGATGTTTACATTATTCAGTCGTTGTGCCGCCCTGCTAACGACAACATTATGGAACTTCTTTTAATTGCAGATGCACTTAAGAGAGCGTCTGCTGGAAAAATAACTGCCGTAATTCCATACTACGCATACGGAAGACAGGATAGAAAAGTAAATCCAAGAGATCCAATCAGTGCAAAGCTTCTTGCAGACTTAATTACTGTTTCTGGTGTTAATCACGTGGTTGTAATAGACCTTCACGCAAAGCAAGTGGAAGGGTTCTTTGATATTCCTGTTGACCACCTACAAGCCCGTCCTGTTTTGACTGAGTATTTCCTGTCAAGCGGTCTTGGTGGAGAAGACACCGTCGTAGTTTCTCCAGACATCGGGGGAGTAGCAAGGGCAAGAAACTTTGCAAAAGTTTTGGGTTCTCCAATTGCAATAATTGATAAAAGACGTCCAAGACCTAACGTTTCTGAAGTAATGAATATAATAGGTGAAGTTGAAGGAAAGAAAGCAATAATCATTGATGACATTATCGATACTGGAGGAACTATCGTAAATGCTGCAAGGGCAATAAAGGAGAGGGGAGCAAAAGAAGTTTTCGCTGCTTGTACCCATCCAGTCTTTTCTGGTCCTGCAATCGAGAGACTGGAAAATGCAGTAAAAGAAGGAATCATTAAAGAAGTTATTGTTACAGATACCATTCCTCTACAGAAAGAGTTTGAAGGAGTTAAAGTTCTAACCGTAGCTAACCTTATTGCAGAAGCTATAAGAAGAATACACTTTGGAGAATCATTAACAAGAATGTTCAGTTTCTAATTCTAAAAATGAAGGGGAGCTTTTCCTCCCCTTTTTTCTCTAAAACGACTTTTAATAAAGAATTTTGAGGAAAAAACGAGATATTCATTCTTTCAAACTTTGAGGAAATAGGAACATCCACGCTTATGTTCGATGTAGAGTTTATTCGGGACTCACTTCTCACTAAGAAAGAAAGATTCTTATCTTTGTTCCTGTAAAACCAATACTTTACTTTACAAATCCCTTTAAAGTAATAACAGGAATGGGTGTAAATTTCTACAAAATCGGTATTCAAGTTTTCATCTCTTTGGATAGAAATTTTTCCATACCTTCTATCTATTGATTCAAAATCCTTTAGAAAGAGATAGAAAATAGGAATAACCGTACTTTGAACTTCGCTACTTTCAGAGACCAATTTTCCAGAACGTTCCAAAGAATTGAAAATTGAGTATGAAACTGTAACCACAACACTAGCCAGCGCGATAGCCATCAATATTTCTAAGAGGGTAAATCCTTTACCGAACTTCATAAACTTCTACTAGTCCCTCCCAATCCTCTACTTTTACGACTCTATACCCCATTAAATCTTCAAAGTTCTGCTTTAGTTTTATCTCATAGTTTAGAACAGTTTCCTTTTTTCCGTTCTTACTTTTTCTGGCATAAACAACCTCGTTAATGGCATTATGAACCGCTACAGTTGAAAGTGTCGTTTTTAAAGAAACAGTTGTTATTTCAACCATCTTCCCTGAAAGAGCTAAAAAAGAAGAAAATGCCAATCCTACAATAGCAACAGCGATAATAACTTCAAGAAGAGTAAAAGCAGGTTTCAATTTTTAGCTCTTCAAAAAAGAAGTTTTTATAATTCTACATTAAAGATTTTGTAGGAGGAAAGAATGAAAAAAAGAATAAGACTTGGTGTTAACATAGATCATGTTGCAACTATCAGAAATGCAAGAAGAACTTTTGAACCAGATCCTGTTCACGCTGCAGTTATAGCAGACTTAGCAGGAGCAGACCAGATTACGCTTCATGTTAGGGAAGATAGGAGACACGTTAATGAAAGAGATTTGGAGCTTATAAAAGGAGTAATTCATTCAAAAGTTAATCTTGAAATGGCTGTAACAGAAGAAATGATTAACTTGGCACTCCGTGTAAAACCCTACCAAGTTACTTTGGTTCCAGAAAGAAGGGAAGAAGTTACAACAGAAGGCGGTTTAGACGTTATCTCTCAAAAGGAGAAAATAAAGGAAGCTGTAAGTAAACTAAAAGAAGCCGGAATCGTTGTAAACATATTCATTGATCCAGATGAAAAGCAGATAGAGGCTGCCAAAGAGGTAGGAGCAGTAGCCGTTGAGCTTCACACAGGACGCTATGCAGAAGCTTTTAACGAAAAAAGAGAAAAAGATGTGGAAGCTGAACTTGAACGTCTTAGAAAAGCTGCAAAATTTGCCAAAAGCATTGGTTTAAGAGTTTACGCTGGACACGGACTCACCTATAAAAACGTAAAACCAGTAGCAGAAATCCCAGAAATTGAGGAATTAAACATTGGACACTCAATAGTTGCCAATGCAGTTCTTAAAGGTTTAAAAGAAGCTGTTCAAGAAATGATAAGGATTATTAATTCCTAAAATGGCTGTAGCTTGCGGAATAGATATTGTTTCTGTAAGAAGGATAGAAAGACTTTTTGAAACATACGGAGAAAGATTTTTATATAAAGTCTTTCCAGAGAAAGTGGACTACTGCTTTAAGAAAAGAAAAGGAGAGCTTTTTGGATGTATTGCTGCACGTTTTGCTCTTAAAGAGGCTGTCATAAAGGCATTTTCCCAACTTGGAAAAAACCTAACGTTTAGAGATATAGCTATTGAAGGTGGAGGAAAAGGGTTAAAAGTTCAAGTTAAGAAAGAAAAGGAATACAGACTTGTTTACAGTATTTCCCACGAAAGAGAGTTTGCAATAGCTGTTGTTAATATTGTTAGAGTGCCCCCTGAGAAGGGGGCGTGTAATTAAGACAAGTGCTTTTGAATGTATTCTATAGCGTCTCCTACAGTTTGAATCTTTTCAGCATCTTCATCTGGAATTTCAATTCCAAATTCTTCTTCAAGAGCCATAACGAGCTCTACCTGGTCAAGAGAATCAGCACCAAGATCCTCAACAAAAGAAGCTTCTGGAGTTACCTCATCTGGGTCAACGCCAAGTCTATCAGCTACGATTTCCTTTACTTTTTGTTCGATGTTCTCCATTCTCTTTTACCTCCTTTTTGTTTTTCAGTTTCGTGTGCAATTATAGTCTAAGTGTTAAAAAAGTCCACCATTAACGTGAATTACCGTTCCTGTAATGTAAGAAGCCATGTTTGAAGCTAAGAACAGACAGACATCAGCCACTTCTCTTGGTTCTCCTTCCCTTCTCATAGGAATGGATTTTAGAAGTTCCTCCTTTATTTTGTCAGGAATAGCTTTTGTCATATCGGTCGTAATGTATCCAGGAGCTACACAGTTAACTCTTATCCCACGAGTTGCCAACTCTTTGGCTAAAGATTTTGTAAACCCTATAAGGGCGGACTTAGTAGCAGAGTAGTTAACTTGACCAATGTTGCCGGTAAACCCAATAACAGAGGAAATGTTAATAATATTTCCACTTCTTTTCTTAACCATGGATGGAACTACTGCTTTTGTTGTGTTGTAAACACCTGTAAGGTTTGTATTAATGACAGTATCCCAGTCTTCATCTTTCATCCTTAAAAACAGTGTATCCCTTGTGATTCCTGCATTATTTACTAAAATATCTATTTGCCCTTCTTTTTCTATTATTTCAGCAACAACCTTTTTAACCTCATCTCTATCAATAACATTCATCTTGACACCGTTAACTCCCAGTTCCTCTGCCACTTTTTTCGTTCTCTCTTCGTTTGTCCCTGTAATGTAAACGATAGCCCCCACTTCTTTAAACCTTTCTGCAATAGCTTTTCCTATCCCTCTTGTTCCCCCTGTTATTAAAACCACTTTTCCTTTTAACTCCTCCATATTTCCTCCCTTTAAGCTTCTTACTTTGCAGCATCAAGTCCAATACTTCCTATAACTGAAAAAAGAGAGACAAGTATAACAGTTTTAACAAACCAGGAGAGATTGTCAATTATGGAAGGGTATATCCCAAGAATAAGAAGTGAAAAAGCAGAAACCGTAAGGGAAATTAACAAGGTTGTAATTAGCCTTAAAGGCAAGAATCCTATAATATTCTGGACTTTCCAGTTCCCAAGATTCGAGTACCTTATAAAAACAAAAAGTCCTAAACTCATAAAAAGAAGTAAAGCACAAGCGTGGTACTCAGTCATATTCTTTGAAATTTCCCATATATCGGCATTTGCTGCAAAAGGAAAAGCCAGTATAATAGCCCCTGCAAGCTCTTGAATAATATCACTAAACTTTAAGTTCTGCTTTTTGTTCTCTAAACTTTCTGCAACTTTTGAAAGCTTCTTGTCTAAAGCTTCAAGTTCCTTTTCTATCTTCTCTATCTTTTCTCTTTCCAGCATTTTCTCGCTACAAGTTAAGAATTACCTTTGGGATATAGAAACCGGAAAAGAGAAATTTATCCTTTTTTTGCCAAATTTCAGCCACTGTTCCCTTTTTAAAAGCAATTCTATTTGGACTAATACAGGTAATCTCGTTAAGGAAAAGACTTAAATCGGGTTCATGTCCAACAAGTGCAAGGTTTCCTTTATGTTTCTTTATAACCTTTAAGTAATCCTCCGGTTCTGCATCTGGAGAAAGTTTTTCATCAACAATTACATCAATTCCTAAGTTTTCTGCCAAGATTTTGGCAGTTTTTAAGGATCTTTCACAAGGACTCGAAATAATGGTTAAATCCTCAGGTAATATACCTGCAAGCCATTTAGAAAATTCTCTAAACTCTTTTATTCCCTTTTCGGTAAGAGGTCTTTTACAGTCGTCTTCTTTCCAGTTTTCCCTTTTTTCTGCTTTTGCGTGTCTTATTAGGAATATTCTCCTTACTTTATCTGTCTTACCCATCTTTCAAAATACTACTGTGAATTGAATTTTCTTTCTGTAGGTCTCACATATTCTCCCGTTGGAAGCAAAATTCTCACTTTAGCCGTATCTTTTAATTGAGTTTCAAGAATTTTTTTTAGTTTCTCTTTAAGTTCTTTATTTTCTATCGGAACGAGAGTTTCTACTCTCCTATGAAAGTTTCTAGGCATCCAGTCCGCACTACTTATAAAGAGTTTTTCTTCTCCCTTAGCTTTAAAGTAGAAGATCCTTGCGTGTTCAAGGTATTTTCCAACAATGCTTATAACTTTAATGTTCTCGCTTACTCCTTCAATACCGGGCCTAAGACAACAAATTCCCCTTACTATAAGGTCAATTTTTACACCTTTTTGTGACGCCCTATAAAGTGCCTTTATGACGTCTGGATCTACAAGAGAGTTCATCTTTGCAATTATTCTTCCGTCCTTACCACTTTCGGCTTCTTCTTCAATCATTTCAAGAATTTTCTTCTTTAAGTCAATAGGGGATATAAAAATCCTGCTAAGCTTTGGAGGATGAAAGTAGCCGGTAAGGACGTTAAATATCTTTGATACATCTTCTCCTATTTCGGGGTCGGATGTTAGATAACTGACGTCGGAGTAAACTTTGGTAGTTTCAACGTTGTAGTTTCCTGTTCCAATGTGGATGTACCTTTTTATTCCGTTTTCTTCTTTTCTAACAATCATTAAAAGCTTTGCGTGAGTTTTAAGTCTAGGAATTCCATAAATTACGTGAACTCCTTCTTCTTCTAACCTCCTTGCCCAAACAATGTTGCTTTCCTCGTCAAACCTTGCTTTTATCTCAACAACGGCCGTCACTTCTTTTCCGTTCTGCGCAGCTTTGCTAAGAGCTTCAACTATTGGAGAATTCTTTTCAACCCTATAGAGGGTCTGCTTTATGGCCAAAACATTTGGGTCTTCTGCTGCTTCCTCAACAAGCTCAACTATAGGGTCAAAGGACTCGTAAGGATGAAAAAGGATAAACTCGTGATTCTTTAAGGCGTTGAAAATTTCTATGTTGAATTGAGGAGGGTAGTAGGGAATATATGGAGGATACTTTAAATCTGGCCTATCTATTTCCCTATAAAGACTCCACAAGTCTGAAAGGTTTAAAGGAATGTCCAACTTATAAACGTCGTAGTCCTTTATTTCAAGCTCATCTTTTAGGAAATTAACTATAAAGTCCGAACCGCCATTTATTTCAAGCCTAACAGGATTTCCAAACCTTCTTTTTCTAAGTCCTTTCTCTACTTCCTCAAGAAGGTCATCCGCTTCATCCTCTTGAATCACAATGTCAGCATCTCTTGTTACTCTAAAGGTTGCTATACCCCTTATTTCTTGATTAGGAAATAACTCCCTTATGTGGTTTATTATCAAATCTTCTAGATAAAGGTAATGTTCCTCCTTTTCTTTTAATTTTATAAACCTCGGTAAAACCTTAGGAATAGGTATTAAACCAAACTTAAGTTCATCAGAAATTATTTCAACTATTATGTTGAAGCTAAGAGACGGTAGGTGAGGAAAGGGATGAGTAAGATCAACAGCAAGAGGTGTTAAAATAGGATAGACGAACTCCTCAAAATATTTATCAGCCCTTTTTTTTAATGCCTTAGGTAGTTCAGAATACTTATGAATGTATATCTTTTCCTCTTGGAGTTCGGAAATTAACTTCTTGTATTGAACTTCAACATCTTTAAGCAGTTGTTTGGTTTTTTGAGTTATTTTCCTAAGCTGTTCTTTGGGAGTAAGACCGTCGAATGAAGGTCTATTCACGTTGGCAGAGACCATCTGCTTTAGTCCTGCGACTCTTATCATGAAAAACTCATCAAGGTTTGTAAAGAAAATAGCTATAAACTTTAACCTTTCTAAAAGAGGATTGGTTGGGTCTTCCGCTTCTTCTAAAACTCTTCTGTTAAATTCCAGCCAGCTAAGTTCTCGATTTATGTAAAGCTTAGAGTTATCAAGATTTTTAACATTCTCCATCTTCTATTACCCTTTTAAAAACAATTCCTTCGCGAACACCTGTTTTGGATATTACAAGCTCTCTTACTTTGAATATATCCATTAGTTCTTCAACGACTATTGCTGCAACAAGAACAGTTCTGGCTCTTTCAACAGGTATTCCAAAACTTTCAGCAACTTCAATATGTTTCATTGTTTTCAGTTTCTCAACTATACTTTTTAACTGTTTTCTTTTTATCTTTCTCTTTCCTGCTATTTTTCTTAAAGGTCTAACACTTCCTCCAACTCCTATAAGTATTTCACTTTCGTAAGTTTCAAAATCGTAAGGATTAACTAAATCTCGAACCTTCCATCTAATACCTATTTCATTTTCAACATAACCATTTCTTACAAATTCCCTGAAAGACAAAGTTCCCAGCGGATAGCTTTTACAAAATTTGGGTTTTGAATCAATTACCTCACAAATTTCTAAGCTACCCCCTCCAATATCAAAAAGAAGCCCTTTTTTCACTTTTACATCAAGTAAAGCTCCGAGAGCAGAGAAGAAAGCTTCCTCTTCTCCAGAGAGAATTTCGACATCAAAATATTTACTGATTCGTTCCAGAACATACCCTTTATTTTTGGCGACTCTAAGAACATGTGTTGCAAAAGCTATAGTACAATCAGGAGAAAACTCACTTACTTTCTCTTTAAAATCTTTGATCGCTAATTCAAGCTTTAAAATCCCTTCTTCTTTTAGATCTCCATCTTCTAAATAGTTTAGAAGCCTCAGATAAACAGATTCTGAGTAGACTTTTTCTATTTTTTTATTTTTTACACGGTATATCACAAGCTTAACTGTGTTCGAACCAATATCAACAACAGCAACTTTTTTCACAATTTATCCTCAAGCTTTCTAATTTATTCCCCCTCCCTCCAATTACGATACCTTAAGAGTCGAACTCTTTAATAAACTCAAGACACTTTTCAACTTCCCATCTGCTACCAACAATTACAGGTACTCTCTGATGAAGATCTTCTGGAACGATATCTAAAATTCTTTCTTTTCCTGTAGTTCCAATTCCACCAGCCTGTTCTATAAGGAAGGACATTGGATTGGCTTCGTAAAGAAGTCTTAACTTTCCATTTGTATTTTTCTTATCTGCGGGGTAGATGAAAACTCCCCCTTTAAAGAGAGTTCTGTGAACATCCGCAACCATAGAACCTACATATCTAAGTGTGTACTTTTCACCTTTTAAGAATTCTACAAATTTTCTAAGTCCCTCGCTTGTCCACTTATCGGCGTTAGCTTCATTAATAGAGTAAATCTTTCCCTTTTCTGGAAGCTTTATACAACTGTGAGAAAGGAGAAAGTTTCCAGACTCAGTATCAAAAGTAAATCCAACAACACCTTTTCCAAAAGATATTACAAGCATAGTGCTTGGTCCGTATATAACGTATCCTGCCACTAAAATATTTTTACCTTGGTTCTTAACAGAACCTTTTTGAATGGAAAAGATTGTTCCAATGCTAATGTTTACATCTATGTTTGAGGAACCGTCAAGAGGATCAAAGGAAACTGCATAACCATCACAATCAAACTTTAAAGACTCCTTAAGCTCTTCAGAAGCTATTTCGGATACCACACCTGTCTTTTTCAGGTTTTCTAGAAGAAGTTCATTTGCAAGTTCATCGAGCTTTTGAACTTCCTCACCTTGAACGTTAACTTTTCCTGCACTTCCCAAGATGTTTAAAAGTCCAGCTTTTCTAACTTTTCCTGCAATCTCTTTTGTGGTTGAGGTTATTTCATTAAGGAGAATTACTAGAGCTTCGTCTAGGAAAGGAATTTCCTTTCTTTTTTCCAAAAGATATTGGTTAAAAGAGACAGCCATAGTTTTCCTCCTTTGAGAATTTTTGAGATATTTTAACAAGACGAGAGGGAGAAATTTTAAGAAAAGTCTTTTTCTATATGTTTCTTTAGTTTCTCAACAAGGAGAGTGGCTAGTCCTAACTTTAGCCCTTTAACCGCTACAAGTAGCGAGAGTTCATGATCATAAATTTTTACTAAGACAAGGTCTTTAACTTTTAGGATAAAGAGTTTCCTTTTTCCAAGTATTTTCTCCAGAAAAGGAGTTATTTTTTCTATTTTCAAAACATCTCCTTCTAAAGGACTTTTTTCGTAAGAAACTTCAACTTCCTTATAGTTTAAATGGACAAAAGTTATTTTACTCTCCGGAAAGTTTTTCTTTACAATATCTACCAATTTCTTTCTCAAGTTTGAAATCAACTCTAAGGATTCTTTCTTGGAAGAAGCTGAAAACTTCTCGTACAAAGTCTTTAATATCTTTGAGTGAACACTTCTCACTTCCTCTTCTACTTTTTCTCTATTCTTAACTTCTTTAGTTATTTTTTTTAAAATTTTCCCCTTATGGATTATCTCACCTACAATAATTCCGAGCCTAGGTTTATATTCTGTTTGAATATCAAAATTCAGATTTCCAACTCTAAAAACCTCGTTTATTGATACCATCTCTTTCTCCACACACTAAGACTTTAAAGAAAGAAAAAAGAAGAGAAAAACTAAGAACCTCTCTTTTCCATATTTTGAAGAACTCTATTAACAAAGTTTAAAAGTAAAGGGGTAGCACCTTCTAAGTCGCTATTTTTTATTTCTACTTCTTCAAGAATCTTTACCATTCCTTTAAAGAAATCAATTGGTTCTATTTCTTTCTTTTTCATCTTTTCCATAAGTTCCTGTAAACGTTCCTTAGCATCCCCACTTTTCATTATCCCCTCCTTACTCTAAAGATGTGAGTTTCTTAACAAGTTGCTGAATGGCAACTATTAAAAGCCCAAGTTTTTGATCGGAAGGAGCTATCACCCCCAAAACAACATTTTCACCTAGTGAAACAATTGCTAAGTATCCGTTTTCTCCCTTTACTATTACTTCGGAAAGTTCTCCCTTTCCACTGTCACTTAAAAGACCGTTAACACCTGCTAGAATGGATGCAAAGTCTGCAGCTAAGAGATCTTTATCAAGTCCTGAGGTGAAGTAACTTACAAGTTCTAATCCTTCAGCTGAAGCTATAAGAGCTCCTTCTAGTTTGTTCTTCACCACAAACTCTCTCAAAATATCTTCTCCCTTTTCAGCTATTGCGCTCAAATTGATACTCACTTCTTCCTCCTAAAATTTTTTAATAAAAATATAAGAGGAACTTGCTTTAACTTCAAGGTACTTTAATGAAAGTTAAAATAACTTTTTAACAAAGTAGTAAGTTTCTACTCCTGCTGTCGGGCGTAAATCGACCTCTTCGTAAGCTTTACAAAGGTAGTTAAGCCTTTTTCCGTGCTGAGGGGGATTAAGGAGAATGTTTCTTCCTCTTGTTATTCCTATTCTCTTATCGTCAAGATGACCGAAGAAGTAATCCCTTTTGTTTTTGTGCTTTGCTGCTTCGGAAGCATCTATACCAAAAACTTCTTTTTGTGGAAAAGCTAAAACCCAGCAGTGATAACTCTTTATCAAACCATTTTTGTTTATAGGAAGTCCTATTTCAAAAACAGCTCCTATGTTAACTGCCCGTGACAGAGCAATAAAGAGGGAATGGAAATCAGTACAGTTTCCTTTTTTTGAATTACAAGCCCAAATTGCATCTCCTCTTCCCCAGCCCGTTCCAGATTTGTCATACTTCATATTAGAAACAACGTAGTCATAAATTGCTTTTAACTTCTCTTTTTCTGTTTTCTTTCCATTTACAATTGAAAAAGCTAGTTTCTTAAAGGATGAAATAGGAACAAGCCTGTCTGGAAGATAAAATCTTAGTAGAAGTTTGTCTTCAAATCTTGTTGGTTTTAGCTCTTCTCTTTCAATGATAGCAGTAATTTTTATTTCAACAGGTTCTCTAAGTCCTCCTTCTTTTCTTATGTACAAGAACTTATTTCCATACTCAGGTTCTTTCTGAAGAATGTAAGGGAATGGAGATTCAATTTTGAGTTTCTTTATTCTTTGCCACCTATTTTCATAAGGTATTGGTATCCAAACTTCAATAAGCTTGGCATCCGGTTGAGGTCGCAAAACCACTCTTTCTTTTAGTTCATAAGTCGCACCAAAACTTTTAGCTGTTAAAAGGAAAAAAAGAAGAAAAAGTAATTTTTTCATTGTATACCTCCTTAAAGCTTTTCTATTCTCACTCTTGTGCTACTAAAGTCAGGAATTCCTCCTAAAACATCAACGAGGGGAAGTCTATAAAAC
>JBDOLX010000034.1 GCA_039832905.1 Desulfurobacteriaceae bacterium
AATTCTTTATGGTCGCCTCAGATTTTCCTAGAATTTCTGCTACTTCTTTTGTTGTGTAGAAGGTTATCCCCAATATCTTCTTCACTTCTTCTTTCTTCCTTCTTATTTGCTTTATAGATAGGTATTATAGAAAATGTCTATTGAAAATTAAGAAAAAAATTGGAAGATAATCCTTTAGCCTAATACTTTTTCCGAAAAAGACTTAAAAATCTAACTTTTTCCACTTGACAACATCAATGGTTAGGGCTTATACGCTAACATTATCGTTAAATGGAGGGTTGTCATGAAAAACAAAGAACTTGCAAGAATTTTTGATAGATGGGCGGATATCCTAGAGTTTATAGGAGATAATCCATACCACGTAAGGGCTTACAGAAATGCTGCAAGACTTATTGGAGACCTTTCTGAAGATATAGAAATTCTAGCAAAGGAAGGAAAACTAACTTCACTTCCCGGAATAGGACAAAGACTTCAGGAAAAAATTTTGGAATTCTTAAAAACGGGAAAAATAGAGGAATTTGAAAAGTTAAAGTCTACCGTTCCAGATACCATTTTTACACTTCTTGATATTCCAGGAGTAGGACCAAAGACAGTAAAACTTCTTTATGAGAAATTGAACGTTAGAAGTTTGGAAGACCTAAAGAGGGCAATAGAAAGTGGAGAACTTTTAAAGCTTCCTGGCTTTGGGTTAAGAAAGGTAGAAAAGATAAGGAAAGGTATAGAACTTTTCGAAAAATCTTCAGGAAGAATACTTCTTGGAGTTGCCGTTTTCATCGCCGACAGAATTGTGAAAAGCCTTAAAGATAGTGAAGTAGTAGATAAAGTTTCCGTTGCCGGTTCGACAAGAAGAATGAAAGAAACGGTTGGAGATATAGATATTTTGGCAACCGGAGAAAACCTTCCAGCAATAATTGAAACTTTTGTAAACTTACCAAACGTTAAAGAAATTTTATGGAAAGGAAGTAAGAAAGCGTCTGTTATTGTTGAAGAAGGAGAACAAGTTGACCTTAGAGTAATTGAAAAAGAATCTTACGGATCAGCCCTTCAATACTTTACAGGTTCAAAAGCTCACAATATCCACCTTAGAACGATATGTATTAAAAAAGGATTAAAACTTAACGAATATGGTCTTTTTAAAGGAGATTTAAGAATAGCAGGAGAAACTGAAGAGGAAATATATGAAGCTCTTGGGATGGAATTTCCTCCTCCAGAAATAAGAGAAGACACCGGTGAAATAGAATTAGCCTTAGAAAGGAAACTTCCAAGATTTATTGACTACAAAGATATAAGAGGAGATCTACACATACACTCAAACTGGTCAGATGGTGCATCTACGATTGAGGAAATAGCACTAAAAGCAATTGAGCTAGGATATGAGTACATAGCGATTACAGACCACTCAAAATCCTTGAAAGTAGCAGGAGGACTTTCTGAAGAAGACCTACTAAGGAGAAATAAAGAGATAGACAAGCTTAACGAAAAATTTAACGGAAAAATAAAAATACTTAAAGGCGCAGAAGTAGACATACTACCAGATGGAAAACTTGACTACGATGATGAAATCTTAAAAGAACTTGATTTTGTTATAGCTGCAATCCATTCAAGGTTTTCTCAAGATAATACAGAGAGAATCTTAAAAGCTATGGAAAACCCGTTTGTTAACGTTATAGCCCACCCTACAGGAAGAATAATAGGACAAAGAGAAGGATATCCTCTAGACTTAGAGAAAATACTAGAAAAAGCTCAAGAAACCAACACAGCCTTAGAAATCAATGCTTATTACAACAGATTGGATCTTAAAGACGCTGATTGTAGATTTGCTACAAAGTTCAACGTTCTCTTAGTTATAAACACCGATTCTCACCATGTTGATCATATGTGGATGATGAAGCTTGGAGTTGGAACTGCAAGAAGAGGATGGGTTGGAAGAGAAAAAATTTTAAATGCTAAACCTATTGAAGAACTACTTAACTTTGTAAAGAGTAAAAGAAAAAAATTTGGGGTCTTATAGACTTGACATCTTTTCTCGTTAGCCTATATTATCCCACGTCGCAAGTGGGCCGCTAGCTCAGTTGGTAGAGCAACGGACTTTTAATCCGTAGGTCCCAGGTTCGAGTCCTGGGCGGCTCACCACTTAGTGCGTCCCCGTCGTCTAGCCAGGCCTAGGACACCGGCCTTTCACGCCGGCGACGCGGGTTCGAATCCCGCCGGGGACGCCATTACCATTTATGGGGCCGTAGCTCAGCTGGGAGAGCGTCAGGCTGGCAGTCTGAAGGTCGTGGGTTCAAGTCCCACCGGCTCCACCAAGAGGATGGGCCTGTAGCTCAGTTGGTTAGAGCATCCGGCTCATAACCGGACGGTCGGAGGTTCGAGTCCTCCCGGGCCCACCATTTTTTTATTTTTGGAGAAAGAAATGCCAGTCGATATTCTCCAAAAACTCATTTCTATCCCTTCCGTTTATGGAAATGAAAAAGAAATAGCGGATTTTGTTGAATCTTTCATAAGAGAAAAAAATCCTAAGCTTTCCTTAATAAGAAAAAACAATAGCATTATTGCTCATACTCCTTTAAACTCCAGTAAAAAAACGGTTGCTCTTGTAGGACATCTTGATACTGTTCCAGGAGAAAATGAATATACTGGAAAAATTTTAGATGGTAGGCTTTACGGTCTTGGTGCCAGCGACATGAAAGCTGGTGATGCTGTTATCTTGAAACTCATAGAAGATTTCTCAAAACAAGATACAAGATACAACCTGTTCTTCATTTTCTATGAAAAGGAAGAAGGTCCATACGTTGATAACGGTCTAAGGCATCTTTTTGAAGATTACATTGATCTTTTAAAGGAAATAGATTTCGCCTTTGTTCTTGAACCTACCGACAATGTAGTTCAAGTTGGATGTCTTGGAGTAATTCACGCTTGGTTTAAGTTTAAAGGGAAAAGGGCACATTCTGCTCGTCCCTGGGAAGGAGATAACGCAATTCATAAAGGATGGAGGCTTTTAAAGTTTTTAAAGGAATTAGAACCAAAGGAGTATAAGATTGGAACTCTTACTTATTACGAAGTCCTTAATGCAACAATGGTAGACTTTAACGGTGGAAGAAACATAATTCCGGAAGAATTTAGAGTAAATCTTAACTATAGATTTTCCCCAACAAAAACTATTGAAGAAGCTAAAAAAAACCTAATAGAGTTGAAAGATAAGGTTAACGCAGACGAAGTAGAATTTACAGACCTTTCTCCAGCTGCAAGACCTTGTATCGATAATCCAATTTTGGTGGAGTTTATAGAAAAATTCCAAACTCCAGTTGAACCTAAGCAGGCTTGGACGGACGTTGCCCAACTTTCCTATCACGGAATAGATGCTGTTAACTTTGGTCCGGGTCAACCACATCAGGCGCATCAAAGAAACGAGTATGTTGAAATAGAAAAGGTTAAAGAGTGCTACAGAATATTTAAAGCTTTCCTTTGCGAATAAAAGAACATACTTTTTCAAAATCTATAGCTTTCCTTTTACTTAGACCGTAGATCAAATGCTCACTTTTTGTAATTTTTACTTTCTCACCGATTATTTCTCCATCTGAAAGATCTATGAGGAAATACTTGGTAGTGAGTTCTGCATCTCCATCACAAACCTTACCTTTAAAGTTATTAATCCTTAATCTATTTTTCCTATTGATAACCTCTGAGGCTGTGCCATTAAAGACTACATATCCTTTTCGGGAATTAACAACCTTAATCTTAGAATGCGGAAAAGATAATCCTTGAAGTTTTAGAGTTTTTTTTTCGTATTCTATCTCTACCGATAATTTATCGTGAACGAATACTAAACGTTTATTTTCTGTCTGCTCTTTACTGAGTTCTCCATCTGTAGTGTTGTTTCTCAGGAAAAAGAAGAATAGAAGGACATTTACAGCAATAAGCACAATAGAAAGTATCTTTATAAACTGTTTTTTTCTCTCCATTATTCACTACCTTTGGAAAGAAAGGGAGAGCACCTTGAAGGTACTCTCCAAAAAAAAGTTTATTGAGTGCATTTATCAACTTTTAACCAGATTACGGGTAAATGACTATACTCTTCAAATCTCATCATGACTAACTCATTATTGTTAACAAATTCAACAGGTAAAAGGTCTACTTCTGCACTTTCTAAATGTATAAGATTCCAACCGCTATCCGTATTTATTGTGTAGTTTGAGCTAGAATCTTCAATGCCGTTTACATAGCGAGTCATTTTATTTTGAGTTGTATCAACGTTAACGCAAACGTTGGAATCTTTCCACGCCTTGATAGTACTGTCATAGAAATAAATTTTCCAGTTTCCGTCAATGTTTTCGTTAATTTCATCTAAGGAAGCAAAGGATAGAGCAAAAACTGGTCCCCAGCCTCCCATAGCAGGGTTATAGGATAAAACGATAGTATTATCGGATAAAAAGATCACTTCATCTGTAAGAAACTCAAAGAAAGTAGAATTATATTCATCATTGAGATAATATCTATCCTCTTCTTTGTTCAAAGTTGCATTTGGAATAATGCTATTATCCCAATAAATCATATAGAAAGAAGAACCTATCTCAGAATCTAAAAACGTGGAAACTGAACTTTCTGTAGGATAGATACCTATGAGAGGTGGATACGGATACACAGGAGCATAGTCATAACTCCAGTATTCATTATCACTTAACGTGTACCAAGTTTCATTATCATAACTTCTTTCATACATCTTTATTGATGGACTTAAAGATTGGTAGTAGGTGTATAGGTAGGAATCCTTTTTAAACCAAATTTCTCTTTCGTTGTCTTCACAAGTAGTATATTCTACCCATTCATCAGTACCAGTTGTAGAGTTGTAAACGTAATATCCTCCCTGCCATACTTCAGAACAAACGCTAAATTCCTTTACAAGTCCATTTTCTACATCTTGCCTTATTTTTGATCCATCAAGAGGATTAGAGAAGAGGTAAGATAAATCTACTGTTGCATTACTCTCTTTATCTGGAGACTCTATAACCGTCGATCCATACAAGCTATCCATAAGATCAGAAATTGTTATACTTGCTGTGTTTTCAATATCGGCTTTAACTGTATCCTCGTCTTTGTCGTCTCCCAAAGCGTTATAAAGAATAGACTGTGTAAAGTTATCTGCATTGTTAACATCATCTCCTACAGCTTTTAGATACCCTAAAGCTTTCTGGGCATCGGATTTTGCAGAAGAGATAAGAGAAGAGTCTACAAGTGTTAGTTTTTCTAAGTAAGGAAGAATTCCTTCTTCCGTTGAGTTTTCGTAAACACTCCAATCATAAGCTAAAAGGTACTCTAAGAAGGCTTTTTTAGATAGGAGGAGTCCTTTTAATGTGTCTAAGGTAGCTTTATCAAAAACTAAAGTTTGATTGTCTGCAATATCTGAAGGTATTGTGAATCTTAAGGTATCAGATACACTTTCAAGTTCCTTAACTGCTGTATTAAGATCACTTACTAAAGAGTTAACACTTTCTTTCCATTCCGGTAGAGAAACATCATTTACATCTTTTGTAGATTCTGAAATATCAAAGAGAGAGTTTGAACCGGGTATTATGTAAGATCCCAATTTACTGAGGAAATTATTATCTACAGATGTTCCAAGAACAGAAAGTGCATAAGCAACTTTCTTGGCGTCTGTATCTGTTTTTCCTTCAAGAAGCGTTCTAAGAAGGTCAAATCTTCCTTCTACGAGATAAGTTATAGCCTGTTCATCAGAAATGCTTTCTGTTGTAGCGTTTATGGTCTCAACAGCATTTTCTAAGGTTGATATAGTTTCATTAAGTGTTTCCTTCAAATCAGCAAAATCATCTGTTTCCGTAACATTTTCAGAAAAGCTTAATATGGTTTCTTTTAATTCTGTTTCATTTGCAGATTCTACAAGATCTACTGAAGTAATCGCTTCTGTAACAATATCAGCAAGTAGTTGAGTTGCATTTGTTGTATCTGTAGAAACCGTTGTGTTTAATGTTTCTAACTTAGATGCAATATTTTCAGCAACTTCCTCTACTACTTTAACTTTTAAATTTTCGTCTCCTACTTCTTTAGATATGGTATTAGTCGCTACAACTAAATTGGCAATAAACGCTTTTGCTGTTTCATCTAACGTATTCCATGCTTCGCCATAGTTTAGTTTTTCTGGTTCTTCTTCTATTCCTAAGTTCTTAAGTACTTCTTTTATTTCAGGTTTAACAGCTACTAAAGTGGTAAGAGGTGAAACAACTTCGCTGTCTTTTGGAGCTATAAGAGCTCCATTAACTTTTATTCCAAGGTCTATATCTGTAGCATTATCCATAATAGCTATTATTTCATTATAATCACAACTGGATGGAATGTTCAGTTTAGCAGTTCCATTTATAGAAATAGTAGAAGGTTCTCCTTTATCAAAAACTCTGTTTCTATTACAGTCTGCAAAAACTTTAGCTCCATCTACACGTCCATCAATAATGGTTACTTCTACTGCTTCAGTAGTTTCTTCTGCTGGGTTATCACTTGTAGTATCATTTGTACTGACTGAACATCCTCCAAATGTTAACCCAGAAACTAAAGTAGCTGTTAGTAATAGGAGAGTTTTTCTATTCCATTTTTTCTCTTTCTTCATAGTTCCTCCCTATTTTATTACTTTGTTATTCATTTTATCAAAAATTAGTAGTTTCTCTGAAATTTACATTTGCTTATATTTATAATAATTTATTCAAATCGGAAAGTGTAAAGTAACTGTGTTTTCTAAACTCTTCTCTTTCGTAAGGGAAATCACTCCTATAGTGACCTCCTCTGCTCTCTTCTCTTCTCATTGCACTTATTGCAATTGCGAGCCCTAAGGTTGCACTGTTTCTTACTTGCCAAGAAGAATTCGAATTTGCGATTTCGGAAAGTTTATCTATTGCTTTTGTTAAAGATTTGGCATTTCTAACGATACCAACGTAATTCCACATAATATCTTGAACATCTTTAAAAGAATATTCTTTTTTATTAATTGGCTCTTTTTCTTTTAGTTCTAACTTTACGGGACAGAAATCTTGGTGGAGGTACTGCCAATCTCTGTACACTCCGTAAGCAGTTCTTTCTCCAAAGACGAAACACTCAAGCAAAGAATTGCTTGCAAGTCTATTTGCTCCATGAACGCCAGTACAGGAAGCTTCTCCTACTGCAAAAAGTCCTTCTATCGAAGTTCTACCAAAGCTATCTACTGCAATTCCACCGATATAGTAATGAGCTACCGGAGTAATTGGAATTAGGTCTTTTTTGGGATTCAAACCTTTTTCTAAAAGTTCTGAAGTTATAGTTGGAAATCTTTTAAAGATATCTATGCCTTTACTCTCTATTGGTCTAAAGTCAAGATAAACATTTCCACCACATATTCTCTTTTGAGTTTCTATTGCTCTAGTTACTACATCCCTTGGAGCAAGTTCCCAAAGGTGGTGGTAGTCTCCCATAAACCTTCTGCCGTTTTCATCAACAAGGATTGCCCCCTCTCCCCTTACAGCCTCAGAAATGAGAAAGCAATCGGAATCGTCACAGAAAGCTGTAGGATGAAACTGAACAAACTCTAAATCCTGAAGTTTTGCTCCATACCTTAAAGCTATTGCTATTCCATCACCTGTTGAGGTAGGAGGATTGGTATTCTTTAGATAAATTCCAGCTGCTCCTCCCGTAGCAATGGCAGTAATTGGAGCATAGATAGCTTGTATTATGCCATCTTTTTCGTAAATCACTCCATAGCATCTATTGTCCTTAACGATAAGTTCTTTAACCTGAGCAAACTCTATTAAGTCCTGATTGTAGTTTTCAAGAAGAGCTCTTTCTACTTCCTCACCAGTTTTATCTTTGTAGTAAACAATTCTTGCTACCGAGTGTGCAGCTTCCTTTGTAAACTTTAATAAACCATTTTCCTCTTTTTCAAAATTTGCTCCCATTCGAATAAGATCAATTACTCTTTTAACTCCTTCCTCAACCAAAATTCTTGCAGTCTTTGTTTTTACAAGACCAGCTCCAGCCTTTACAGTATCGCTAAAGTGTAGTTCTGGACTGTCCTCTTTTGAAAGAGCTACAGCCACTCCACCTTGAGCAAGTTTTGTAGAACCTGTATCGGCAGTTTCTTTCGTCAAGACACACACTTTCAAACCAAGCTTAGAAAGCGTAATTGCACAAAACAGTCCAGCTGCTCCACTACCGACAATAACAGCATCATACTCTTTATAGGGAATCTTAGATGTATCTATTGATAAAAGACTTCTCACACTTCCTCCAATCACTGTCTAATAATAAATGAACCACTTAGTCCCATTCTTTTTAACCTTAGTTTAAACTGCTTTGCTTTTTTATAACTTGAAACAGGACCGGCTAATACCCTGTAATAACCATTGAGTTTTATAACTTTTGTTTGGATTCCGTACTCGTTAAGAATCTTATTCTTGTACTTAAAAGCATTTAATTTGTTCTTAAAGGCTCCAACTTGGACGTAGAACATTCCCCTTTCTAAATTTACAGATTTATATCCGTTGTTAACTTTTTTGCCAAGGACTACGAGCTTTACTTTAGCAGTTCCTTTTTTTAGCATTCCAAGTCTTTTAGCCGCTGCGTAAGAAAGGTCAATGATTCTTCCCTCAACAAAAGGACCTCTATCGTTTACTTTGACAATAACACTTTTTCCATTCTCAAGGTTTATTACCTTTACATAAGTGTTTAGAGGAAGAGTCTTATGTGCCGCGGTTAGCTTGTACATATTATATATCTCGCCGTTAGCAGTTCGTTTGCCGTGAAAACCGGGACCATACCAAGAAGCAACTCCATACTCAACGTATCCAGAAGGAACATCTTTAACACAGTAAGTTCTACCATTTACTTTGTAAGTAGACTCACAACCCGAACTAGGTTTAATAGGCTTAGCTGGCTGCCCAAAAAACTCATCCCTTCCCTTAAGGCTAACGCAACCCCACAAAAAGATAGAAATGATACAGAGAATCCAAGCTCTTTTCATGACAGCGAAATTTTATAATTTCCTAAGCAATTCTAAAATCAAATGGAGGGAAAAATGGAAAAGATTCTGGAATCTCTAGAAGGAATTGTTGAGGTAAAAGAAGATAGAGTGGAAATCCTTGACGAACAAAAAGTTAGAAGTGAGTTAATAGATAACCTTGTTTACACTGCTGTTTTTGGTAGTGAAGAAGAGAAGAAGACAGCTCGTTGGCTTATAAGAGCAATTGCTTTAGAGCTTGACGTAGTTCCAGCTTCTATTCATGATCTTTACGTGAACGGAATGGCTAAGGAAGAGATTGGAAAGTGGTTTACCGTTCCAGCTATGAACATAAGGGGAATGACTTACGATGTTATGAGACAGATTTTCAAAGTTGCCGTTAAAGAAGATATGGGATCATTCATCCTTGAAATCGCTAAATCCGAAATCGATTATACAGACCAAAGACCTGCAGAATACACAGCTTGCACTCTTGCTGCAGCTATCAAAGAAGGATTTAGAGGACCTGTGTTCATTCAAGGAGATCACTTCCAGTTTAACGCTAAAAAGTACGCAGAAGATCCAGAAAAAGAACTTGAAAACATTAAGGCTTTAACTAAAGAAGCGATTGAAGCCGACTTTTATAACATTGACATAGACCCTTCAACTCTTGTTGACTACAGTAAGGAAACTTTAAAAGAACAGCAATACCACAACTACCTTAACACAGCTAAAATGACTGCTTTCATAAGAGAAATTGAACCAGAAGGAGTTACTGTTTCCGTTGGTGGAGAGATTGGACACATCGGGGGTAAGAACTCAACTCCTGAAGAGTTTGAAGCATTCATGGAAGGTTATCTTGAAACATTAAAAGAATATGGAAACTACGCTGGAATAAGCAAGATAAGTGTTCAGACTGGAACAGAACATGGAGGAGTGCCTCTTCCAGACGGGAGTGTGGCAGAAGTAAAACTTGACTTTAGCGTTCTTGAAAAGATTGGAGAGGTTGCAAGGAAAAAGTACTCAATGGCAGGAGCTGTTCAACATGGAGCTTCCACTTTACCTGACGAACTATTCCACAAGTTCCCAGAAGTAAAAACGGCGGAAATCCACCTTGCTACAGGATTCCAGAACATAATCTACGATTACCTTCCAGAAGAGTTCAAAAACGAAATTTACAACTGGCTTAAAACAGAACTTAAGAATGAATGGAAAGAAGGTTGGACAGAACAACAGTTTATTTACAAGACAAGAAAGAAAGGGTTCGGAAAGTTTAAGAAGGAATTCTGGAACTTACCAGAAGAAGTTAAAGCTCCAATGATGAAAGCTCTTGAGGAAAAGTTTAGATTCTTATTCGAACTGCTTAACGCTTTTGGAACAAAAGAAATTGTTGAAAAGTACGTAAAACCTGTAAAAATTTACAAGAAGAAGCCACTCTAAGTCCGTTCTATGAAGGGGGAGCTCTTCCCCCTTTTCTATTTTCTTCCTAAAGCAAGAAATATAGGGTAATCTCTATTGTTTTTATGGATTACATTAACTATAACAATTTTGATATCTTTAAAACCAACTTCTTCATAAAGTTTCTTTATTTCATCTTCCGAAAAACCAAAGTGAAAAATACCTTCATTATTTGAGTGGAAACTTCCATCTTCTTTTTCTAACTCCGCAATGGCTATATAACCACCTTTTTTCCTTCCAACTTCTCCCCGGATCAATATTAATGACGCCTGAATCGATTCTAAAATCTAGAGATAATATCCTTTACTATTGGGAAAGTTATCATGAAAAGATGGGAAATCTTTTTATTTCTCAATTGCGAGTAGCCTTGGGTGAGTGTGAAGACTTTGACGAATATATAAATACCCTTTGCTAGAAAGCAGAATATTTAATAAATGACTTTGGTTTTGAACCTTGGAAGTAGAAGATTTTTTTAATCGTGATTTTCTTCGAGTGCGTGCTTTCAAGCAAATCTTTAAAGAAGTAATCTCGTAGAAATTGAAAAATTGAGCAGGTAAAAAAAACTAATAAGTTTCCCAAGCGTTGTCATTGTAGTAGTGGACAATAACAGGGCTGAAGATACTGTTTACTTCAATCTCTTTTTTCTTGGTCTTAATCCAACCCTTTGGAAAGACTAAGGAAGCAAGGAACATCTCTTTTGTCAGGACTTCAAGGTTAACGGTATTGAAGTTTACTTCTTTTATTTTCTTGTCGAGCTCCTCTTTTGAAAACTTGTAAGCTATCACAAATCCCCAGTCTCCAAAAGATGGAACGTCATAATGGTAAGGGAGAATATTAAAACCTGCTTTTTCTATCGTTTTTTCTATACAGGTAAAAGCATCTGGAGCAAAGTAAGGAGAAGTTGACTGAACCGCCATTATTCCATCCGATCTTAGGAGATAAAAGAGTTTTCTGTAAAACTCTACCGAGTAGAGCTTTGCAAGTTCTACCGTTGAAGGGTCTGGAAGATCAACAATTACAACGTCATATTTCTCTCTGATACCTCTCTTTAAGAGCTCCACCAAAAAAACATCCGCATCCGTATTGATAACTTTTACTCTATCGTTGAGAAAAGAACCTCTATTTATTTCAACGAGAGGCTCTCTTTTTGCTATTTCTATCATCTCTCTGTCAAGATCAACAAGCGTTATATTAACGTTGGAATACTTGAGAATTTCTCTCGCAACCAATCCATCTCCCCCTCCGAGAACAAGAACGTTCTTTCTGTTCCCCGCAAGATTCATGGCAGGATGAACAAGGAGCTCGTGATAAATCTTCTCATCGGCAGAGGAAAACTGGAGATTACCGTTTATGTAGAGTCTTATCTCTCCTGTCTTCTTGTTTCTCGTTATTGCTATATCCTGATACTTCGTCCTCTCGTGGAAAATTACAGGCTGGTTATAAAGAGGTCTTTGTAAAAACTTCTCTATCTTTCTGCTTAAAGTAAATCCAGCAATGTCAATGAGAAATACGAGAGCCACGAGCAAGTAGATTACTTTTTTGTATTGTATTCCTTTCTTTCTTTCAAAAACAAAGAGAGTAATAACTGCTACCAAAAGATTAGCTGCACTTGTGATGAATCCAGCCTGTACAAGGGAGAAGTGTCTTAAAATTATGTAAACCCAAACAAGAGCTCCAACAAAAGCTCCAACATAATCAGCAGAATAGATAAAGGAGATATTCTCACTCAATTTCTTTATGTACTTTTCATTTATCCTCAAGACAATCGGAATCTCAAGTCCAATGAGAAACCCTATAAAAGAAGCAGTCAGGTAGTAGATTAGCTCGTAGTTTTCAAGATAGGCAAAGGAGAAGTAGGTTATTACTACACTTAGTCCCCCAACAAGAGAAAGAACAGATTCTACAACGATAAACTTTTCTATAAGATTTCTATCTGAGATGTTCTTCTGATAATATCCTGCAAGCCCCATAAAAAGGAGCATTAGAGCAATGGTTATAGAAAACTGTTCTATGGAGCTCCCCATTATGTAGGATGAAGTTGTAGAAAGCAAGTATTCATAAATAAGTCCGGACGCTCCGGTCATAAAAATTGAAAGGGAAAGCCACAAGGCCAAGCTTCTAGCCATTCCCGAACTTCCTAAGCTATGAACTGATAGATGAACACGACAGAAATCATCGCCATTTCGATGAAGAGAGCTCTGAAGTAGTTATCGTCCTGAATAATCCTCTTTATCGTTGTTTCCCTAAGAATTAGAAGATCAATAAGAATCTTAAAGATGAGGAGCAGAATAACGGAAAAGATAAAGTAGATAAGAGTTAACATAACCATAGCCGTTAAAGACTTTTCCGGACTAAAAACGGAAGTTATGAGGAATGAAGTTATAATGTATAGAGAAGAAAGGTTGATACCGGCAGATATATTTCCTTTATAAATTAACTCTCTAAGATTGATTCCTTTGAGCTCGTATAATCTTTCGTAAAGGTAAATACTAAAGGTTAACAACAATTGTACGAGAAAGAATATTCCTAAAAGCTTTAAGATTAATCCTACCTGATCGATCTCTGGAGAAAAATAGTTGTTTATTACAGTTTCAACGACTATTCCCGTTGCTATGAGATTGGCAGTTTCAACCACTGCTAAGGAGAGATTCCCATTCTTTATTTCCAACAGATTTTTAACTTTATGAAAAATAACATAGTCATTGATAACGTGTCCCAAAGCCATAAGAAAAAGAGCAATTAGAGAATAGATACCTATGTAGAAAAGGTCTAACAACAACCCGTAAGATTCTCCTGTGTAAAGAGGAGACGTTGCCACTGCAAGAGCAAATATGAGAGCTCCACGTATTAAATTTTCAGTTTCGGAATGTCCAAGTCTAAAGAACAGTCTATAAAACTCAATAGTAAGAAAAGCAAAGAAAACAAAAGCCAAAAGATAAACGGAATTTATAACTGTTTCTTTCAGAGCTGTTGCTATAATCTCCACCATCAAACCCTCCTTTGTTGAAGATTTTCTACTTTCCACCACCTCCAAAAGCTCCGCCCCTTACCCTTACACCTGCTCTTCTTATCGAATAACCGGAGCCGGAATAAGTAGAAGAGGTGTATCTTTCTTTTACATCCTCGTAAACATCTCTATAGTCAATAGGTTTATACCTTCCTGTCCCAGTGTAGGAGTCTTCTCTATCTTTTCCAAAAAGGTCTGAAAGGAATCTATATATTCCATACCACTCCCAGAGAGAGCTCCCATCGTTGTTTACATAATGGCCGTAATTTGGATTACCTACGAATGCAGAGTAGATTTTTTTCGACTCAGAAATGATTTGTTCTCTGAAATAGCCTATCGGTTTGGCAGAAATGATAACTCCTTCTTTTGGATATGCTTCCCATTCTTTTTTATCCACTTCTACCCATTTGGTCTCAGTTGTGTTCCCTTCTATTATTTTATAGAGATGGAAGTAAACCGGATAAATATCATCAACGTAGAGCTCGTAAGAATCATCTCTCCATCTCTTGAACTTTTCAAATGCAGTTTCGGCTATATTCCTGAGCTCTGTCTCTCTTATAACACAATTCCGATGGGTACAAATTGCTACATCGTTCGATGTGGAACGTGAAATTATGGAACGTAGGAGGTTGTACAGCCTTTCTGAAAGACTTTTTTCAAAATTCTTCGCCTCTGTATTATCCCGCTCAGAACTCTCGTCCCAATAGTATATTGTAAAAACTCCTCTATATTCTTTCCTCTTCCCTTCTAAAACAACAAAAAAATCTTTATCAAGTTCTGAAAATTCCTCCTTGAAGGTTTTAAAAATTCCCTCTAACTGAGCCAATGTAGGAGCTGTGGAAGTACTTGGATGTAGAGGAATATCAACTTTTAAAAATTTTTCTATCTCCTGTCGTATTGTTTTAACCTTTTCTTTCATCGAATTTACTTTTTTTATATACTCCTGTCCCTTTCTCTCTATTTCCTTAGAATTAAAAGCGTACTTCTTAGCGTATTTTTTCATTATAGAGTCGATCTCTCCAAGGGTTTCATCCGCTCTTGTCTCCACTTCACTTAGTTGCTTTTCAAGTGTTTTTCTATTTTCTGTATACTTTGTCTCTGCAACTTCAAATCTTGTAAGAAGGGAAGAGTAGGCTAAAAGTTCGTTTCTTACAGAATTGGCGGAAGATAAAAAAGTCTTGTAATAAGCATCTAAAAACTCTCGACAACCTACTTCTATTGGTTTTTTAGAGAGAGGATTAAGTCCGTAATAGTTAAAGACATCTTTTGAAGACTTCTTCCCGAGTCTTGCTAAGAAAGAGTTATCACAATAACCTTTCTGTCTGTAGAGATTGATGTTGAGTATTATGTTCCCGATTTTCTCAACCTCTTTAAGTTTCTTCTCTATATTTTGTTCTTGCCGTTTCCATTCTTTCAGTAAGCCAAATTTCTCAACGTCCGATTCGTAAAGAGACTCAATCTTTTTTCTTTTGTCAAGAGTTTTTTCGTATAAATTTTCAAGTTCGGAGATTGTCTTCTCTGAATTACTTTTAATTCGATTTTCCTTTTCTGTATTTGAATGAGAAATGAACAAGAAAACTAAGAGGAAAACAAAAGGAAGAAAAAGAAACTTTAGAAAAAAAAGCTTCTTCATTCTTTCCCCCTTTTCTTAATTAAAGGATTCTTATCT